>DASTIZ010000234.1:0-4824 GCA_035717045.1 Chitinophagaceae bacterium | reverse complement strand
TGGCCGCATATCGTCATACAGATAAAGTCCCATCCGATGAATAACGCCAGGCTTAATTTTTAAACAAACCCGGGGATGCCGAAAACCGAAAAGAGTAGGCAACATTAAAAGTTAAACACAATGGCACTCTATTTAACACGTTTCAGCTATATGCCTGAAACATGGTCCCGATTGACGAAGAACCCGGAAGATCGCAGGGAAGCAGCACGCCAGTATATTGAATCGGTAGGTGGGAAACTCCACGGTTTCTGGTACGCATTCGGTTCGTTCGATGGTTACAATCTGTGGGAGGCACCTGACAATGTCTCGATGGCTGCAGTTGCCATCGCAATTAGCGGAGGTAACGCGTTGTCGAAATTCGAAACCATACCGCTGCTCACAGTAGAGGAAACTCTTGACGCACTTCGACGTGCACAGAAAGTAGGATACAGGTCACCCGGAACGTAGCTTGGGTGCGTTGTCGTCTTCAACAGTAATCAGTCGATCAATAATTTGTCCACCACGGATTTTCGCTTAATTGGTAATAAAAGGGAAACAACGAGTCGTTCACTCGCTTTTTTATTCTTGTTCAACTCATCATTAAAAATAGATAATATGAAACTTATCATTACGATTCTATGTACTTCTTCTCTGTATTTGCTATTTGGCTTCCAACAGCAGGAGAAGGGGGCGGGTAACCAAACGCAGGATAACAAAACTATCACGAAACCTGCTCCGACAGCCAGTTTCTCTCAGGATGATACAGCAAAGGCCGCATCACACTTCTATCTAACGCGGTTTAGCTATACACCGGAAACATGGGGTCGATTGATGAAAAACCCCGAAGACCGACGTAATGCAGCGCGGCAGTATATCGAGTCAGTCAACGGGAGGTTGCGCGGCTTCTGGTATGCATTCGGGGCATACGACGGCTATTGCATCTGGGAAGCGCCCGACAATGTCTCGATGGCTGCAGTCGGTCTCGCTATCACGGGCGGTGGTGCGTTATCCAAATTTGAAACAACGCCATTGCTGACAGTTGAAGAAACTCTTGACGCGCTTAAACGTGCGCAGAAAATAGGCTACCGGCAACCCGGAAAGTAACAGCGAGGCATGGCGAGATATCACTGGTAAATTTCTCTACTGAAACGCCATCCCAATTTTTCTTTCTTTTAATCTTTCTGATATCTCGGTAAGAATTAACGGATCATCAATCGTTGAAGGTATAGTGTATTCCACACCATCAGCAATATTGCAAATGATCTTACGGAGAATTTTCCCGGATCTTGTCTTCGGTAATCTCTTTACGATCGTCGCATTTTTGAAATATGCAATCGGGCCAATTTGTTCTCTTATCAGGTTGACCAGCTCTTCCTCCAGCCTGTCTTCCTCAATAGCTGCACCATCTTTCAGCAACACTAAGGCAACAGGACGTTGTCCTCTTAATTCATCGGCAATTCCCACAACCGCACATTCGGCCACCACGTCATGCATGGCTACGAGTTCTTCCATTTCACCCGTGCTTAGCCGGTGACCCGCCACATTGATGACATCATCAATTCGACCCATGATGAAGAAATATCCATCATTGTCTTTATGTCCACCATCACCCGTTAAATAATATCCCGGAAATCTTTCAAGATAACCCTTCCTGAATCGTTCATCATTTTTCCAGAGCGTAGGCAGGCAACCGGGAGGCATCGGTAATTGAATCACAACAGCACCTTCTTTGTTTGCATCCAGCCTGGCGCCATCTTCAGAAAAAATTTCTATACCATACCCGCAAACAGGTAATCCTGCCGAGCCCGCTTTTGGCGGGAGTTGCTCAATTCCGGTCATGATACCAAGCATCGGCCACCCGCTTTCTGTTTGCCACCAATGATCAATAACCGGTCGTTGCAATAGATCATTTATCCAAAGATAAGTTGGTGGATCACAACGCTCGCCTGCCAGAAACAAGGTTTTGAAATGGCTAAGATCATATTGCTTCAATAGTTTTCCTTTTGGATCTTCTTTTTTTATAGCCCGAATGGCAGTCGGCGCTGTGAATAACGCTTTTACCCTATGTTGTTCGATCACCCGCCAGTAGGCACCGGCATCCGGAGTTTTCACCGGTTTGCCTTCATACATAATACTTGTACAGCCGTGCAGCAATGGACCATAGATCATATAAGAATGCCCTACCGTCCACCCGATATCACTGGCTGCCCAGAAGACATCACCGGGATCGATATTATAAAAGTTCTTCATGCTGAATTTAAGAGCAGTGGCATAACCGCCGTTATCCCGGACAACGCCTTTCGGTTTTCCCGTGGTGCCGGACGTATAAATAATATACAATGGATCGGTTGATGATAAAGGAACGCAATCAGCGGCAGCAGCACTTTCAAGCACTTGTAAGAAATCAAGTTCATCCTTTCCATTTAGAACATCATAACCGGGTCTGCGTTGGAAAAAGATCCTGACCGCAGGTTTATGCTGTGATCTTTTTATCGCATCATCAACAAGTGGCTTGTAGGGTATCAGTTTGTCAACTTCGATGCCGTACGATGCCGAGATGATCAGCTTAGGTTGCGCATCATCGATCCGAATACTCAATTCATGCGGGGCAAAACCTCCAAACACCACAGAATGAATGGCGCCGATCCTTGCACAGGCGAGCATGGCAATGGCGGCTTCGGGTATTACAGGCATATAGATCACGACGGTATCACCTTTTGTCACGCCGAGACTTTGTAAACCACCAGCAAATTTCGCTACCGTATTTTTCAATTCAGAATAAGAATAGTTTTTTATCGTGCCGGTAACAGGTGAATCATAGATGAGGGCCGTTTGTTCACCTCTTCCCTGCTCGATTTGATGGTCGAGACACAGATAGCAGGTATTCATTTCTCCATCGGCGAACCAGCGGTAAAACCCCTTGTCATTCTGGCTCAAAATGTCTGAAGGTTCTTTGAACCACTTTAGTAGTTTGGATTGCTCTGCCCAGAATTTTTTCTTTTCGTTTATACTGTATTGATAAATTTCTTTGTAGTTCATTGAATGCAAAAGTTAACGCTAAAATCGCATTAACGTGGAAGAAATAATAAGAGTGATCAATTAGCTTACTCACCATTAATTATTGACCAGTCACTTCCCGGTAGCCATCGGGAGACAATTGCCTATTTTCGCAGTTTCAAATAAATCGATACATGAAAGAATTAGTCCTTGAAGCATGGAATAACCGTGAACTTTTGAAACAACCGGTATACAGTGATGCTGTAAGAGCAGTGATCGAAGAATTGGATAAAGGAAGATTACGTGTTGCATCTCCTGGCAATAGTGGCTGGCAGGTAAATGAATGGGTGAAGCAGGCTATATTGATGTATTTCGCTGTTCAGCAAATGAAGACATGGAATGTTGACCCATTTGAATTTTATGACAAGATGCTGCTGAAAAAAAATTATAAGGACCTTGGTGTTCGTGCCGTACCACATGCTGTGGCCCGTTATGGCGCATATTTAGGAAAGAATGTGGTACTGATGCCCAGCTATGTCAATATTGGCGCGTATGTGGATGAAGGGACAATGGTGGATACATGGGCAACAGTTGGGAGCTGTGCTCAAATTGGTAAAGGAGTCCATTTAAGTGGTGGTGTTGGTATTGGTGGCGTGTTGGAACCGCTCCAGGCTTCACCGGTTATCGTGGAAGATGGATGTTTTGTGGGGAGCCGGTGTATCGTTGTTGAAGGTGTGATCGTTGAAAAAGAGGCTGTACTTGGCGCCAATGTCGTATTAACGCAATCAACAAAGATCATTGACGTCACCGGGAGTGAACCAAAGGAAATGAAAGGCCGGGTACCTGCAAGCAGTGTTGTGATTCCGGGTAGCTATACAAAAAAATTTCCTGCGGGTGAATTTGGCGTTGGCTGTGCATTGATCATCGGACAACGCAAACCAAGCACTGATCTGAAAACAAGTTTGAATGATGCGTTAAGAGACTTCAATGTTTCAGTCTAAAAAAATATAGATGGTCAAAAACAACCTTTCAGGAATTCTTATTGCACTGGGTGCCATGCTGGTCTCTTTGTTTTTGCCGATCGAGCCATATAGTATTGTCTCTTACGTGTTTTTGATCGTTGGAGTTGGATGTATGATATCCGGAATACTCATTCAAAGAAAAATTAAAAACAAGTTAAAAAAGAAAGAACTTATCGATTCACTTCCAGATTAAGAGGGTGGTTTTCAAAACACGTCATCAACAGCTGGCCGGCTGTATTGTTCTTTGCGATCTGTAACCTTTGCCATTCCAAAATAAAAAACCGGGTTCGCTTTTTTGTGCCGTTTAAATGATTCAATTCACTTTGCGCCCCATATACTCTTGTATTGGTTGTAAGCCCCATTGCCAGGTTGGTGCCTATCGGGGGAACGCAATCGAGAAATGAAATATTCGCGGCCGGGATCTCCGGATGGGGTTTTGCTGCATCACTCAATGCATAAAAATCAAAGAGGCGGACAAACAACCCGGTATCAGGTGACGCGATGTATCATTTACCTTCGGCGGCGCTCAATTCCCAGCATGATACTTCACCATAATAACCTTTGAATTCCGGACTGAACATGCTTCTTTTGTGCATTTACAAATGCTGAAAAAAGAATTAGTCCAATACAAAATGACTTTCGCATATAAGTGCTTTGCTGGCGCTGCAATGGCATAGGCCTACTCATATTTCAAAGGAGTTAATGTAACAGGCCCTAATAAGCCCGAAGGCCGGGGCTGCCATTTCACCGCAGTGAATAACCCGTCAGCACCGCGATTCTCAGGCAGGCGCGCCGACATGTTTATATTGTAAAATTTTTTCCATTC
>DASTIZ010000233.1:0-3762 GCA_035717045.1 Chitinophagaceae bacterium | reverse complement strand
ATCCCTTTAGAAAATAGACCAGGCAATGATCGACAAGAAACCCTCTGAACGACTCACCGCTAATCAGGGGTCAACTACTAAGCAGGAAAAAGGCTGGCAGAATTCCATTTATCAATCTCGCGGTTGACAAATATCATTTACAAATTGATGCTAATTAATCAACTTGTGCCTATAGTGTCAACATGAAAAAGATAAAGCTTGGGAATGGGTTTGCCATTTTCCTATTATTTTTTGGTGTATCGTTGATCGAAGCCTTTCAATCACAAGACTGGTTAAAAGCGTTCTTTTGGTTTGCGACGGGTGTCGCTTTTCTGGTTGCTGATAATTTCAAACGGGCATAAACTTTCCAAAAAAACGTAAGGAATTTTATAATTTTATCGAAATATAGTTTATGAAATTCCTTTCTCTCCAACCTTTTGTCCCTTCTGGAAAAGATTTTGAAGCCTCCAAACAATTTTTCAGGCAACTGGGTTTTGCCACGAGGTGGGATGCCGGTGATTATGTAAGTTTTGAAAAAGACAGTTGCCGGTTCATTTTACAGAAATTCGATAACAGGGAATTTGCAGAAAACTTTATGATAACTGTTGGTGTTGACGATGCTGACGAATTCAGAAAAGACATGATTGATAAAGACCTGCCTGGAAGATTCGGCATCAGTATCGGTGAAGTGTCGAGTCAACCTTATGGCAGAGAAGTGAATATTATTGATCTGGCCGGTGTTTGCTGGCATTTTGTACAGCAATAAATAATACAAATGGCGAATGAAGGGTCCATTGGATCACCATCTCACGCAGAACCTATCCTTGCCGTTAGCGATATTCGAGCAACCGTTAAATACTGGCATGATACGTTGGGATTCCCGGAAAAATGGACCTGGGGTGATCCCCCAAACTATGGCGGTGTGGCATGGAATGGCGCATTTATACAATTTAATCTTGCCCCCCAATTGGCGGCAGCTTCAAAAGGCAATGCGATTTTTATAAAAACAAGCGGACTGGAAGGTCTTTATCATTTTCATCAAAGAAAAAATGCAAAGATTGTTGAGCCACTCGAAAACAAACCTTGGGGAATGGCTGGCTATACGGTAGAGGACATAAATGGGTATTATATAATTTTTGCAGGGGCACCGATCACGGATCACAGAACACACTCAACTGAATTGCCTTCCACTGTAAAAATCTTGGCAAGAATCCCCACCGTAAGAGAATATCAATATTTAACTTCTTCGGTGGGTTGGTCATCATTCACCGGCAACGAAGTGGTAGCAACCTTACTGGAAGCGCCGGTCTTTGCGGTCGTCGCGGAAGATGAGGCATCAAACCACATAGTTGGTTGTGGATTAGTATTAAGCGACAATGCAAGTTTTTATTATATAAAAGATGTGGTTGTTCATCCCGACTGGCAATCAAAGCATGTCGGAGCCGCAATGATGACAGTGCTAACCGGGTGGATCGAAAAAAATGGCGCGAACAAATCTCTCATCGCATTGATCACGGGTGAAAACTTATCGGCGTTTTACAAAAAGTTTGGTTTTAGACCAGCATTTGCAATGATCCGCTACCTGGAGCATTAAGAAATAGAAATTACCGACAGACCCGATGATCAATTCATATGAAGCGAAAAAATTGTGCGGCATGGCAATTGTTGGCCTACAACTTTACAGCATCCAGGCTTACTCCAAGAACTTTCAATGCTACTTTATCAAGATCTTCCCTGGTTCCTTTTAAATGTATAGTGCGATGAATGTGTTGGATAGATTGGCCCGGCTTTAGCGCCGCGGCGGGTGATGAACTTTCAATCTCATAAAACCGTCCCATTTGGGTTGAATCTATCGGTCCATCATTATAGGCATTCACCGCATCACCTGAATAAGGATCATCCTGAATTCTCCAAAGTGAATTCACATAGCCAGCTGAATCGGGGGGCAACGTGAATTGCGCGATCGTTAACACATTGTTTAAGGCGTCATAGCTTGCGGCTACCGGCAACGCTCTCTTTGGAGGAATGCCGATCTTGCTTCTGTGATTTGCATCGGCTTTAAAAAGGATCAGGCCTTTGTCCACCTTGAGCCTTTCAACCGGGACGTTTCCAAAATAATCGTCGGTAACAATTTTACCCAACTGCGCCGAATCTCCCTGTTTATAGGGTATGACCACGGTAGTTTGATCGGAAGCATTCATCATGCTCAATATCCAGATCGAGAGCATACCCGTTTCCTTATTCCACGTGTTGGGACCGTTATTGGTTATCTTATTGTCAGATTCAAAAGCTACGGTCTTTATGTCTTCGGGTATTGTTGATGTCAAAGCATTGTTGATCGCATGCCCGTCAAGAAACCGGATCGTCCGGTCAACCGTAAGATCGAATTGATAACCTGAATAATTTTCAAGACGCATTTGCTTTTTAAAAACAGCTTCGCTTTTTGTTGAAGAGACCAACTCGAACGGTTCGGTATCTATTTCTCTTGGTACATACCAATTTTCAAACTTGAACTCCACTCCTTTCTTAAAGTAAATTGAGAACTGGCCGCCTTCGGGCCCCAACCAAAACCGCTCTTCACCCCCAACCGCATTCATATGTTCCGACGGCCTCCTTGACGCGATCAGGTCGTGGTTGATCCATCCAAAACTTGGCCCTCTGCTGCCGTCAACTGTACTTGTCATCACTCTTCCCTGGTAGGCAGGTGCAATAATGACCTGTGAAATATCATTACCAAGCACCACAAGGTCTTTATGGTACTCTTTTAAGAATTCAAGGTCATGTCCAAAAGTGCCTTTGATGAACTTTGACGCTTTATTTGCAGCGTCATCATTTTCGTCTTTGTCATCATTACATGCGGTCACCAGGATCATCGTTACCAGAATTAGATGTATTCGCATTTCTATTGTTTATCAGCCGCAAATTTATTATCAATTCCACTACCTGATTCAAATAATAATAAAACGTGGAATGTTTTCTGGAAATATCATGATCATTGGAACTGTCTGAGCGGGTTGATGATTAAGGGGTAAAATGGCAGCAATGCCTGCCCAAATCAATGTTTTGGTTTCCAGGTATCGACCCGTAGTTCATCCAACTGATCAATTACACAGGCCGTAAGTTTCCTGATCGTTGCCTGGTCTTTGGCGCTAACGGTGATTATCTTTTTATTGTTGCCGGTGTCTGTGAACTGTATGTTAGCAATGTTTTTCAGTGAAAGATTCGTAAGATTAGCATTCAGGTTTTCCTGGTTGGGAAAAATAAAATGAAAATACCCTTTACAATTTGTGGTGCCACCATTCTTAAAATTGCCTTTCTGCTTAGTGTCGTAGGTAACGATCACCCTTGAGTAATCGTTAAAGCACATAGCTGAATTATCGAGGGCAAAAAAATAATCCACTTCCTTTTTATCTGCAGAGATAGACAGCAGGAATTTATCATTGCCCGCACCCAGGGAGATAAACCCGGTTGTTAACCGCGGATCCTGGTTAAGCTTGTCTCTCTCATCCTTTAAAAAACAGGAATCCTGGGCACTTGACACACAAGGAATAAGGCAAACTAAGAATGATAATAGTTTCATAAGTATGAACGGCGGTAAAAATACACATTATAACCCCGGCAACAGGGCTCTTATTGTTAAAATAGAAAAAATCTTTATGCCTAGAATTTTATCCCATGGCTATCCGCACTTCCGGCAATATGCAGGGCAAATGCTGCGATCGCGGTGTCCTGTAAAATATCGATCAACGCATCTCTCCTTGTTTCACCCGAAGCATTCATATA
>DASTIZ010000232.1:0-9672 GCA_035717045.1 Chitinophagaceae bacterium | reverse complement strand
CTGCTACTCACCATGGCAGGATCCTGGTGTTGAATAATGAATGTGCCAAAGAAAGCACGGGTCATGGTTCGCCTTTGCCGTTATTGGTGCACGGCGGACCCGGGCGTGCAGGCGGTGGTGAAGAAATGGGCGGTCTTCGTGGTGTGAAGCATTACATGCAGAGAGCAGCCTTGCAGGGTTCGCCGACAACGATCACTGAAATCACCGGCGTTTACCAGCAACATGCAAAAGGCAAGGACCCGGGCAAACACCCATTCAAAAAATATTTTGAAGAATTGCAGATCGGTGACCAGATCATTACCGGGAAAAGAGTGATTACGTCTGAAGACATCGATAAGTTCGCCGACTTAAGTGGCGATCATTTTTATGCGCATATCAAAACAACCGATTTTACCGGGACCATGTTTGAGCAGCAGGTGGCGCACGGATATTTTGTTATGAGCATTGCTGCGGGTTTATTTGTGGACAGTTATGAAAAAAATCCTGTGCTGTTGAATTACGGGATTGATGAACTTCGCTTTACAAAACCGGTTTATCCCGGTGCAGAGATCCATATCCGGTTTACCTGCAAAGAGAAACTGCCGAGCGATAAAAGGGTGATTGAAAAATCTGAAGATTTTAAAAGAGGAGATGATATTGAAAAAGGAATTGTCAAATGGCTGGTGGAATTTATTGATGAAACGGGGGAGATTACCGGGGTTGCTACAATATTGACGATGATTGCCAGGAGAAAATAAAAAGCTAATTTTACAGTGATTGATCCTACTTCTTTAAAAAATGAACTACAAAATATCATTTGCGGACAGGTCAAAAACGGCAAAGGCGAACTTGTTAAAACAACCCAAACCTACCTTGGAAAAAGTTTTGAAACAGGTTCGGGAGCTGAAAAAAAGAAGTACAGCCGTCAACAGGAAGAAGAGAGCCTGAGAGATTATATTTCTGGCAATAACTTATGGATTTCATCAGATGTATTCGGCACTTATATTACTGAAGGTGCAGAACAAAAGGTTTATTTCCCCGAAGGCGCGGATGATGTTATCAAGATTTCGGATGCTGTCTTTTATGTTTTTTGGTTGGATTATTTCAACAACTTATTAATTCATAACTATCTTTTCCCGGACACAGCTTATACTTTGATTGGATTTCATGATTCCGGCGGTACATTGTTTGCTGTTCTAAAACAACCATTTATAGAATCAACCGAAATGACCAACCTGGATAATGTAAAACAATTCATGTTATCTAATGGTTTCTTACAGAAGAAAAATAACGATTATTACCACCCATATCTTGGAATCATTATTGAAGATTTGCACGACGAAAATGTTTTGACTAATAAGGGTGTGTTGTTTTTTACAGATACAGTAATTTACATTACAGAAGAGTTTTACAAATAAACTATGCTTATGTTAAATGGGTACGTTAAATCAGAAACACACAAAGGAATTACAACCATTGAATTCTTTCATCCGCAAAGCAATTCTTTGCCGGCAAAAATTTTACACGAGCTTTCTGTCGCTATCAAACATGCCGGTGAAGATCCGGATACAATCGTTGTAGTTCTTCGCTCGGTTGGGGAAAAGGCATTTTGTGCCGGTGCTTCGTTTGATGAGTTGGTCGCTATCAAAAATGAAAAGGAAGGGTTGTCATTTTTTAGCGGGTTTGCTCATGTGATTAATGCGATGAGACTTTGTCCAAAATTTATTATCGGCCGAATTCATGGAAAATGTGTGGGTGGAGGCGTTGGCCTTGTGGCATCGGTTGATTATGCCATCGCAACGGAAGCTGCAGAAGTAAGATTAAGCGAGCTTGCCGTAGGTATCGGGCCATTTGTCGTTGGCCCCGCAGTGGAAAGGAAGATCGGTGTTTCTGCATTCAGTCAATTGGCCATTGATGCCTTTCATTGGCGCAATGCCGATTGGGCAAGAAGGAAAGGTTTATACGCGGAATTGCATTCTTCAGTGGAAGACATGGATGACGCCATTCACAGGCTGACCCATACGCTTTCCCATTCCAATCCGGATGCGATGGCTGAAATGAAAAAAATGTTTTGGAAAGGCACAGAGCATTGGGATCAGCTATTGACAGAGAGGGCGAGGGTCAGCGGGCGCCTGGTTTTAAGTGATTTTACCAAAGTTGAAATAGAAAAATTCAAAGCTAAGACGTAAAGAAGAATCGGCATGCACCCAAGGTTTAACGAAGCAAACTTTACTTCGATCTGTAACAAGCTTGCACGTCTTGACAAAGATCTTCATTTGGTCATAAAACGATATGGTCATCCACCCCTGTGGACAAGACCTGCCACCTTCCAAACATTAATACTAACCATTCTGGAGCAACAGGTTTCATTGGCTTCTGCCTATGCGGCATTCAAGAAGCTAAGGCAAAAGGTCGGCTATGTAACTCCTGCAAAGATCCTTTCCTTAACAGATGCTGAATTGAGGGCTTGTTATTTTAGCCGGCAAAAAATAGTTTATGCAAGAGAACTGGCCCGGGCTGTTCAATTAAAATCACTAAACCTTAAAAAGATCTCAACGGCCCATGAAGATGAGGTTCGGTTGGAATTAAAAAAAATAAAAGGAATCGGCGATTGGACGGTGGATGTTTATCTAATGCATGCATTACAACGGACCGACTTGTTTCCTTTGGGTGATATTGCGCTGGTAAATAGTCTGAAAGAAACAAAACAATTGGATCCTCATACCACCAGGGAAGATATGCTTGCCATTGCAGACGCCTGGCGGCCCTACAGAACCATTGCTGCGATGATCCTGTGGCATTCTTATATTCAGAAGAGGGGAATAAAGCTAAACCAGGATTTAGAGAATTAGAAAGATTAAGCGGAGATATCGGGACTTTCTACGGCATTACAAAGAGTCGACCTCTTTCAGCTTGGTGATATTGCCCCGTGAACAGTCTGAAAGAAGTCTGAATGGTCATACTACAAAAGAACAAATGCTTGCCAGTGCAGACGGATGGCGGCCATATAGAAGGATTGCTACAACGATACTTTGGCATTCTTATATTCGGAAAAGGGGAACTAAGCTAAACCAGGATTTAGAGGATTAGAAAGATTAAGCGGAGATATCGGGACTTTCTACCAAAATTTGAGGTCTGGTAAACCGCGGTTCCAACGATTGACTTACAATGCTGATCTTATTCCCCTCAAAGGGGTAGAAAAAATTAAAGAACTTATCCATTTTTCCTCATCAATCCCACAATCCTGTAAATCCTGGTTCAAATATTGAGCCCCCCACACACACTAATCGTTTGCCCGGTGATATAATTCCCCCAATCGCTTGCAAGGAATAATGCTGTATTAGCAATCTCCTCACCCGAAGCAAAGCGACCCAGCGGAATCCCGGCTTTATATTTTTCTGCAGCCGCTCCATCTTTCAGATAGCTTGTCATGTCCGTTTCCACAAATCCTGGTGCAATGGCGTTGCATCGGATATTGCGGCTTCCCAATTCCTTTGCGACTGATTTTGTAAATCCAATGACGCCGGCTTTTGACGCAGCATAACTCGTTTGGCCTGCATTACCCATTTCACCAATGATCGAACTCATATTGATGATGACCCCGTTTTTAGCCTTCATCATGGGTCGTATCACCTGTTTCGTCATATAAAACACCCCGTTCAGGTTTACTTTTATCACGTCATCCCATTGATCAGGAGATAAACGCAGCAACAAATTGTCTTTTGAAATACCTGCATTATTAACGCAGATATCAACCGTTCCAAACTCTTTCAAAACATCATTTACGAATGCTTCGCATTGTGCAAAGTCGCCGGCATTACTTTTATATGCTTTTGCCTTTACACCCATGTCCAGCAATTTCTTTTCCAGCGTTGTAGCTTTTTCAGCGCTGCTGTCACTCACATAACTAAATGCAATATTAGCTCCATGCTCTGCAAATTTTGTAGCAATAGCCTCACCGATACCACGGGCAGCGCCTGTTACTATTGCAACTTTTCCCTGTAATAGTTTCATGAATTGATTTTTTGTAGTCAGTCCCGACAAATATCGGGATAATTCTATTTGGCTTTTGTGGTGTCGGCCCTTTGGCAGATCAACTTTCTATGGCGTGTGCAATAACAAGATCTCTTCAATCAGAATTCTTTCATTTGAAAGGCGTGGTACTTTATGCTGCCCGCCCAGTTTCCCTTTACGTCTTAGCCATTCTGTAAAAGTTCCTCTTTTCACTGCATGTACGATGGGAGATCGTAAGGCAATGTCTTTATGTCTTTTTGCCTCATAATCACTGTTAATTGATTTCAAAGCGACATCCAGTTCTTTCGTAAACAAGTTAAGATCCGCCGCTTCTTTTTCGAATTCGATAAGCCATTCATGGGCGCCGTTTGACGAATCAGAAAAATAAACCGGGGCAGCCGTGTAATCAGACACAACAGCACCTGTTTTTTCACTGGCGATGGCAATGGCTTTATCGGTATTATCTATGATCAACTCTTCGCCAAATGCGTTGATGTAGTGTTTCAATCTTCCTGAAACTTTTATCTTAAATGGCTTTATTGAGATGAATTGAATGGTATCACCCAGCAGGTATCTCCATAAGCCGCCGTTGGTAGAGATCACCAATGCATAGTTCTTGTGCATTTCCACATCCTGGAGACCGATCGTTTGCGGCTCTTTTTTACCATATTCACCGACCGGCATGAACTCCATAAAAACCCCATGATCCAGGAAAAGCAGCATCCCTTCTTCACCAGGATTGTCGGATGCTGCGAAAAATCCTTCGCTTGCATTATACATTTCCAGGTAATGAATGTTTTTTCCGATCAGTTTTTTGAATTGTTCCTTATAAGGAGTGAATGAAACACCCCCATGCATGTAAAGCTCAAGAGTCGGCCATACATCAGCCATGCAATTTTTTCCCGTAATCTCAAGAATGCGCTTAAACAAAACCAGGGTCCACGTCGGCACGCCTGAAATGGAAGTAACTATTTCCTTGATCGTACTATTGGCAAGCTTCTCGATCTTGTTTTCCCATTCGTCCATTAATGCAATGCTAAGATCAGGAGTCCGGATCCAATGTCCCCAGAACGGTGAATTCTGTAACAGCACAGCGCTCAGGTCGCCATATTGCGCATCCGGGTTTACCTGGCTAATCGTATGACTGCCCCCAATGACCAGTCCTTTGCCGGTTAACAGCTCAGATGCCGGATTGAAATTATAGTAAAGAGTCAATACATCTTTTGCGCCTTTGTAATGACAGTCCTGCAAACTCTCATCACTCACCGGAATGAATTTACTTTTCTCACTGGTGGTTCCACTGCTCTTTGCGAACCAATAGATCGGTGTATTCCACAAAACATTTTGCTCGCCGTCAAGAATACGATTGATATACGGCTTCATATCTTCATAATCATGAATCGGAACTGCTTGTTTGAAAGCCCTGACGGTAAATAGTTCTGAAAAATTATATTTTCTGCCAAACTCAGTGTATTGAGCGGCTGTGACCAAATTTTGTAACACATCACGCTGAGCTTCAATCGGATTATTTTTCCAGGCATCGATACGCCACATGCGCATGCGGGCCAGGGATGATATAGCAGGGCTTAGCAATTTCATTGATACCGGCAAAGTAAAGAAAAACGGGAAGGTAAAAGCAAAAATGTGAAGCTTATAAGATATCACCTATATCAGGCAAGTCATCAATTATATCCCTGTTAATACGCTCGCCGGCATCGTTCATCCTGGCTTCTTCATGCAAATAATCTTTTCTTCTCAATTCGAAATTTCTGCCGAGATAAAGTCGCCTCACATCGTCGTCGTCTGCTAACTCTTCAGCCGTACCATGTTTAAAGATCTTTCCCTCGATCAGAAGATAAGCCCGGTCGCAAATGCTTAATGTTTCTGTCACGTTATGATCAGTGATCAGGATGCCGATGTTCCTGTATTTCAACCTGGCCACGATGGCCTGGATATCTTCAACGGCGATAGGGTCAATACCCGCAAATGGTTCATCTAATAAAATGAATTTTGGATCAGTAGCCAACGCCCTTGCGATCTCCGTTCTTCTTCTTTCACCACCACTCACGATATCGCCATTGCTTTTACGAACATGTTGCAGGCGGAACTCGCTGATCAGTGTTTCAAGTTTCTGATGCCGTTCACTGCCCTTCATTTTTATCATCTCCAGAACCGCCAAAATATTATCCTCGACACTTAACTTCCGGAATACCGATGCTTCCTGTGGCAAGTAGCCAATCCCCATTTTTGCTCTTTTATACATTGGTAGCCTGGTGATATCGACGTCATTCAAAAAAACATTTCCTTCATCGGGCCTTATCAAACCAACTACCTGGTAGAAAGTAGTCGTTTTGCCGGCGCCATTCGGACCCAACAAACCAACGATTTCGCCCTGTTTCACTTCAATTGATACATGATCAACTACCGTACGTTGCCGGTAGCGTTTAACAAGATCTTTTGTAACAATGGAAACTCGCATCGGCAGCAAAAATAAGCTTTGAATGTTTAAATGATCAAAGAATGAATTTGCTTTAACATCTATTTGCGTAATGACTCTATCATGCTTAGTTTTGCACCGCTTAATAACGGGTGCGAATGAAAATTATCGATCATATAAAGCAGGCTAAAGACACGCTGATCTCTTTTGAAATACTTCCGCCATTAAAAGGGAAAGGAATATCCGCTATTTACAATCACCTGGATCCTTTGATGGAATTCAAACCTTCTTATATAAATGTTACTTATCACAGGAGCGAACATATTTTCAAGAAAAGATCTGACGGCAGCTTTGAAAAAGTGGTCATACGCAAACGGCCGGGGACTGAAGCGATTTGTGCTTCTATCATGAACCGCTACAATGTTGATACGGTTCCCCATTTGATCTGTGGGGGGTTTACTGTGCAGGATACTGAAGATGCTTTGTTGACACTAAGCTATCTTGGCATCGATAATGTCCTGGTGCTTCGCGGTGACGCTGCAAAAAATGAAACTTCATTTGAGCCGGAACCGGGAGGACATAAATATGCCATTGAACTGTTAAGACAAGTCGTGAACCTAAATAACGGCATTTACCTGGAAGAGGATCTGAAGGGAACGAATGGAACCAAGTTCTGTATTGGTGTGGCCGGGTACCCTGAAAAACATTTTGAAGCTCCAAATATGCAGACCGATCTCTCCTACTTGAAAGATAAAGTTGATGCAGGGGCTGAATATATCGTTACGCAAATGTTCTTTGATAATAAAAAATTCTTTGAATTCGAAAAACAATGCCGGGAAGCGGGAATTACTGTTCCTATTATTCCGGGGTTGAAACCAGTCACCTCAAAGAAACAACTCAGCATCATCCCAAGAACCTTTTATGTAGATATTCCAACAGAATTGTCCGATGAGATCCTTAAATGTAAAGATGATGCCTGTGTAGAACAGGTCGGCACAGAATGGTTGCTTGCTCAATCAAAAGAATTGAAGGCAGCAGGAGTTCCGGTATTGCATTATTATACTTTGGGAAAACCGACTGTGGTTTGTAACGTCGTCAAAAACCTTTAAACCAGGATTTACAGGATTTGCAGGATTAATGAGGAAATAGGGATAGGGATAACGTCTGGTGATTTCCTGATATCATCCGTAATCCTTTTAATCCTGAAAATCCTGGTTTATTTTGCAATCGACTTCAACACATCTTCATTCACCTTTACCGGGTATTTCTTTTTTAATTCGGCTATCCACTTTCTATCCATGTCATCCTGGAAATCGGAAATCACATCACCGCGGGCGTCGTCAAATGATTTTTGTGCCGGTGCCGGATAAATTTTAGATATCAATGCGAATGAAGCGCTGTTGTCATCTTTATTCTTTACAATGTTCGTGACGGTACCTGGTTTTGCCGTTGCTTTCTGTGCACCTGGTATTTTACTGATTTCAAAACGGGCAGAATCTGATGTGATCTTATCGCTAAAACCTTCCAATGCTTCCTTCCATTTTGATTTGTCTTTTACAAGCATATCCCTGAATGTCTTAGCCGCAACATCATCGCTGCAATAAAATATCACGGCATCGGCGCTGTAATTCCATTTGTATTTGTTCTTGTTCAGTTCATAAAAGTTTCGTTGACCAGCTGTATCACTCTGTGCTTTTGACCAGATTTCCTTCATCATGATGTCAAAGAAGAGATTTCCATCTTTCAGTTCTTTCATTTGTGCATTGAAGTCTTCGTTGAACTCTTCAAGGTGGGCACGATAATATTCCAGTACCGACGCTTTTTTGAATTCCTCATTTAGCTCTTTAAACGGTTTTACACCGGTGCCATCCGTTTTGTACCGGTTGGCCAGGGAATAATTGACAAGGTCGTTAACCACCTTGGTTGACGCCCCAACACTGAATAAGGCAGTTGATTTATTTACCGGGTTACCTAACGATGGTGATTTTGAAGCCAGCACGCTGTCAAGAAACATTTGCAGCATTACCTGGTCGACATTGAATTGTCTGAAACCGGCTTTTGCAATTATTCTGTTATACAGTCTTTCTTTTGCAACATTTATTCTTCCATCTTTCTCAACAAGGCTTCGAATGATATCAAGACTTCTTTTATTCTTTACTGTTAAGGGTGGTGCCAGCGACTCCCTTTTGACTATATGATACCCATGAGAGGTAAGAAAAGGTTTTGACAAAGCGCCATTACCGGGCAAAGAAAATGCGACGGCTTCAAATGCCGGGTCGTAGGTGCCCAGGCCAAATTCAGGTACCTGGCCCCTGGAAGCAGATGATACCACATCATTACTGAATAAACCGGCCAGCTTTCCAAAATCATCCCCTTTTTGCAAACGGTTATAAAGCGAATCTGCCCGGGCGGCGATCGTCTTTTTTGTTGCGTCATCGCTGCCTGGTGGCACGGCCAGAAGTATTTGTGAGATCTTTATCCGTCCAACCGCTTTCCTTTCTTCGACATTCCTGAAAATATGATAACCTGAATTGGATCTGTAAGGTGTTGAATACTTACCTGGCGAGAGTTTGTAAACAATATTTTCAAATTGATAGGGCAATGAAAAAACCGTGATATAACCAAGATGACCTTTGTTTGTAACCACCGCGGGATCAGCGGAAAATTTTAATGCGACGTCATCAAAGTTCTTTCCTGATTGCAGCTCCATATACGCCTCCTGTATCTTCAATTTCACCATGGCAGAATCAGAATTTCCACCTGAAACAGGAATAAAAATGTGCTGGACCTTGATATCTTTCTGGCTCCTGTCAAAAGCCTCGTTTACCAGGGCATTAAGACTTTCGGCATCATTCATATAATTTTCGATGACCTGGTTGCGCAGCGCATTATATTCCTCAATGAATGAAGGCAACGAATCATAGCCCCGGTTCAACGCTTCCTGGATCTTTAATTTGGAGTTGATATAAAGATCAAGGTATTCCCGCATCTTCCTGGCTTTCTCATTAACAGGCGCAGGATAAACTTTGTTGAAAGCTCTTAAATATTCATTAGCTGATACGGTGTTGCCTCCGTAGGTGAATAGCGTTTGCGCAGACAGGGAGGTGGCCAGGAGAAAGGTTAAGAGCAGTGATGGTAGTTTCATAAAATCAGGTTTATTGACCCTTTAGCTTGTAGTCAAGGACCTTATCGATCTGGTCAAAAGGGATTTTTTTTGCTAAGATAGATTTGTTTTTGTCAAG
>DASTIZ010000231.1:0-5956 GCA_035717045.1 Chitinophagaceae bacterium | reverse complement strand
AGAGGGAAGCTGCGCACCGCCCTCGCTTTTCGGATCTTCAAAATAGAAAAAGAAACTTCGGGATTGGAGAAGGGTGGTTCGAAGGTGATGGGGCAGACAAACTGATTGGCTTTGCATGCTGCGCCGCCTCCTCTTTTTTGGAGAGGAGGATGAGAAGTGAGGTAATAAAAAGAAAACCATGAGCACTCTTACACAGTCAGGTTATGACGCCATTAAATACAGGACACCCACCGGTACCCATCTCAATTGCAAAGGATGGATACAGGAGGCGGCATTAAGAATGTTACTTAATAATCTGAATCCCGAAGTGGCCGAACGCCCGGATGAGCTGATCGTATACGGTGGCAGGGGAAAGGCAGCAAGAAATTTTGAAGCGCTCGATAATATTATAAAAGCATTAAAAGTGCTCGAAAATGATGAATCTTTACTCATTCAATCCGGCAAACCAGTTGGTATCTTGAAGACGCACAAGGATGCTCCCCGTGTTTTGATCAGCAATTCACAGTTAGTTCCCAACTGGGCCAACTGGCAGCATTTTGATGAGCTGGAAAAAAAAGGATTGATGATGTATGGACAGATGACCGCCGGAAGTTGGATCTATATCGGCAGCCAGGGGATTGTGCAGGGAACATATGAAACATACGCTGCGATTGCGAACAAACATTACAGTCAGCAGTCGACAGTCGACAGTCCCCAGTCTACAACCCCAAACCAAAAACATCAAACAACTTTCTCAAATAAGGAAGCATCCCAAAGCCCCCCTTCGGGGGGTTGGGGGGCCGGGTCTCTGAAAGGCACTCTAAACGTCACCGCGGGTCTCGGTGGCATGGGCGGCGCTCAGCCGTTAGCAATAACAATGAATGAGGGTGTTGCACTCGTCGCCGAAGTTGAGCGCTGGCGCATTCAGAAAAGAATTGAAACAAAATATCTGGATCTCTGGTTTGAAAATACTGATGACGCAATCGATCGTGCACTCGAAGCCAAACAAAATGGGGAAGCAATCTCCATTGGCGTACTCACGAACGCGGTTTGTTTATTGGAAAGGTTGATCGAAAGAAACATTGTCCCCGATACTTTGACTGATCAGACCTCGGCACATGACCCATTGATCGGCTATGTTCCTCATACGATCAATAATATGCAGGCCGCCATCATGCGGGAAGAGAATCCCGATCAATATCTCGAGCTGGCTTATCAATCTATGTATCGGCATGTTGAATTGATGGTCGAGCTGCAATCAAGAGGTGCGATTACTTTTGATTATGGAAATAATCTAAGGGCCCGTGCTCATGAGTATCAGCAGCGGTCAAACGTGAAACGTGAGACGTCAGACACTCCAACTCACGGCTCACGTCTCACGTCTCAGGTCTCTCAATTTGATTGTTTCAGCTTCCCGGGGTTTGTCCCCGCTTACATACGACCATTGTTCTGCGAAGGAAAAGGGCCATTCCGCTGGGCTGCACTTAGTGGTGATCCCAATGATATCTACATTACCGATAAACTGATCGCCAACATGTTTCCAAAAAATGAAGGATTGCAACGTTGGTTAAGATTAGCGAAAACAAGGATTGCCTTCCAGGGCTTGCCTGCGAGAATTTGTTGGTTAGGACAAGGTGAAAGGGAAGAAGCAGGTTTAGCATTTAATGAACTCGTAAAAAGCGGTACGATCAGTGCTCCCATAGTTATTGGCCGTGATCATTTGGATACAGGTTCTGTAGCGTCCCCCAATCGTGAGACGGAAAGTATGCTTGACGGAAGTGATGCTGTTGCCGACTGGCCAATCTTAAATGCGTTAACAAACACAGCGAGTGGTGCAAGCTGGGTATCCCTGCATCATGGAGGAGGAGTAGGCATGGGGTATAGCATTCATGCAGGTATGGTGATCGTTGCCGATGGCACTGATGAGGCTGAGCAAAGATTAAAGAGAGTTTTGCGCAATGACCCGGGACTGGGTGTGATAAGACATGCCGATGCAGGATATGATATTGCGAAAGCTACAGCTAGCGACCATGGTCTAAATCTCGAAGAATGGATCAAAGAACCCGAATGAAGGCAAACTAATTTAAAGTTGGATTTAATTATGTTTGTACTTATAAAAGGCAATAATTGGAAGGGGAGATCTTACACAAAAAAAATCAATCGATCAGGAATTTCCCAGCTGATGTTTCATCAGTAATTGATTCATTGAATTATTTCCATCCTTTAAGTGATCGTATCAAGAATTATTTCAGGAAATACAGCTTTTCCTGTTCATTTCGTAAAGGGAAATTAGTACTTAAGGCGGGCCACGTATGCGAACATATTTATTTCATTAAAAAAGGGGCCGTTCGTGGATTCATCAAAGAAGGATCAAAAGATATCACTACATGGATAACGGTAGAAGGTGAAGTGGTCAGTTCGATATCTTCACTCGATAAAAGGGAACCTGCACTTGAAAACATGCAGGCTATTGAAGATTGTGAGATGATTGCCTTAAATTTATCCGATTATCAAAAGTTGTTTGACCGGTTTCCCGAATTCAATATTGTCGCCAGGAAAATACTCCAGAAATACTACCAGGATGCAGAGGGACGTGCCTTTATAGCCCGACTTACCAAGGCAGAAAATAAATACCGGCTCTTTGTGATACGATATGGTCACCTGGCTAACAGGATTCCATTAAAATACATTGCATCCTTCCTGGGTATGACCCTTGAAACGTTAAGCAGGGTCAGGAAGAAACTTTCTTTGAAGAAGTGAACTTCTTATGCTTAAGAAAAACTTTGATAATTGTCAATTTTTCATGGCGTGCAACTCTGTTCAGGAAGTTGGGAGCCGTGCATTGAAAAGGTCATGAAACTCTTTACAGGTAAGGGTTTCGGCCAGTCACAACTTTTTGTGCCATGTGTAATGGGTACATAGTTGAATTGAAGACCATTTACAGCGCTTAATAATCTTCAGTAGACTTCGTTATTATTGATTTCTGAAACGTTCTTACCTGAGCGTTTAGTTTCAGCCAAAGTTGTAAAATCCAGGCAAGAAAAAAGACTGTCACCATCCTCTTTTTAATCTTGTCTGGATTCTTTGCGTTAGAATGGAATACAAATTTGTCTTCACAATAGGTCGTGGCCGGTGATTGCAACCAGGGACATAAAAAACAGAAATTCAACAATGCCCGCAGAGGTCAGCTTATTGAATCACACCACACCCGATCCGGGTGCCTGCATTACCGGTAGGTTGCGTTTGATAATCATCCGTCCCTCCGTGTACGATGATAGCTTTGCCTAAAATATTCTTCGCGGGTTGGCCACCAAGGGTCCATAAGTCGGTAGCTAATGACATCGTCCCTTTTCCTTTTGTATCCAACTGGATGTTGCCGATATCACCTGCATGAAAACTTGCAGATCCCCATTTGCCATGCTGCGCATTGGTCGGATTCCAATGGTCATGTGCAAGCTTTCCCCCATCACCGCAGTTACCGTGTTCATGAATATGCACGGCTATTGATTTACCGGCTTTTGAAGGAACAGTCAGATCCAAAGTCATGACTACTTTACCATCCTGGTCCGTATCAAATTTTACTGTACCATCCACCGTTGTATCGGGGTAGGTACCTGACAATTTTGCTTCCGCATGGTTCACGACAGGAACGGAATCTGTCGTTGGAGTGGGCATTGCTGTTTCCGTTGTCGCTGCTGTTGAAGTGCTTGCATCTTCTTCCTTGTTGCTATTGCAGGAAAATAGGGCAACAGATGCTAGTAGGCCTGCACTTAATAGGAATTTTGGGGAAAAGGAATTTGATCTCATCTGAATTTAATTTTTGGTAAATACATTCTGTAATAAACCGTGGTACAAAAACCTTACCTGTTTTTGTTCGCAGCTTACATAATGTTTTATTTGTGTTTAATACATTGGAAAATACAAAAAATGTTGATCTGAGTCTCCCACAAGTTGATTTTTATATGGCCGGCTTAAATCCAACGGATGCGGTTTGTAAAAAACTTCACGGGATTCGACAACCGTTTACGATGCCAGAACGAGTGATGAGCGTTATACAGGAGCCCCAGCTTGTATCCGCTACCGTCACATTTTGGTAGTCCTCAACCTAGGTTATTGCGTTTATTATAGTAATCCTAGCATTGGTTGTAACGTTTCGATGTCTTGTTTACTCCAACAGATGGGACGGTTTTACCTGACGAACTATGGAAATTAGAAAACAACCAGGAGTCCTGACAGAGGAAGCATTGATCAACCGGATACGGAATGGAGAGCGTGAATTATTTGAGGTCCTTATCAGGAGAAATAATCCTTATCTCTATAAAATTGGAATGTCGTATGACTATCATCATGAAGATGTGCAAGATCTTATGCAGGAAACGTTTATAGCAGCTTACCTGAGCCTCGAAAAATTTGAGGGTCGCTCATCTTTTAAAACCTGGGTAACAAGGATCATGTTGAATCAATGTTTCCAAAAGGCACAAAAGCACAGTTTTAAAAATGAAAAAGCTGACGGGACACTTAATGAAAAAGCCACACCTATGTTTGAAAACATTCAATCCACAGATACCTACAGATCCGTTTTGAATAATGAGCTTGGTAATATCGTGGGCAATGCGCTGGTCTCAATTCCTTTTGAATACAGGATGGTTTTTTCGCTTCGGGAATTGAATGGAATGAGTATTGCAGAAACCGCGGAACTGCTGAATATTTCGGAGACCAATGTAAAGGTCCGTCTGAACCGTGCAAAGCATATGTTGCGGGAGAAAGTAGAACAAATGTACAGCCCGGAAGATATTTTTGAATTCAATCTTATTTACTGCAATAGGATCGCAGAGGCAGTGATGAAAAAAATCAACACTTTGGAAGATCCCTGATCCAACATGTATCATTTTTCTATTTAAAATGCCCACCTGCCAAAATAAATCTATTCGTTTGTAACGTTTACATAGCGGGCTTACTCTATTCTATTATATACCCTCGCAACGAGCAATGTGTCGGGAAGGGTGTATGGCAGAATAACATATTTATACATGCAAAACTTTTTTTATGCTACATAAAAGGAAAGCATCAATCATTCTTGTGCTGGTGGCAACCATTGCCGTTAGCCAGTGTGCCAAGCTGGGGGAATCTGAACATAATGATGAAGCAACACATGAGCTGATGACAAAAGCCAATTCTGGCAAACAAGGTCTGATCGAACAGGGTAAACAGATATTTCGTTTTGATGCGTTTGGCGACGAAGGGTTCTGGAGCGGTCTTCTACATATTGATAAAGCAATTCTCGGAACCGCTAATGGCGGTTTCGGAGCCGGCGTAAGTCCCGCCACGGCGTTAGCAGTAGGATTAAAAGTAGATGTTGAAGCGTTGACGCCTGAAGTGATCGCGGGAATAACATCGGGGGCAATCAGGCTTGATGACCCCGCCAGCACTGTGGCCTTATTAAGATTAAACGCAGTTGTTGGTGTCAAAGGGAATTTTGATCAGAGCGGAGCATTACAATCGATCGGAATAACATGTGCATCCTGTCATTCGACAGTTGATAATTCATTTGCTGAAGGAATCGGAAAAAGACTTGATGGTTGGCCAAACCGGGACCTCAATGTCGGTGCTATAATTTCCTTAACGGACAATGCGCAACCGATCGCCGATATGTTGCACGTAAGCGAAGCAACCTTACGAGATGTTTTGAGTTTGTGGGGCCCGGGTAAGTTTCCTGCTATTTTGTTTATGGACGGAAAAGCTTTTCGACCTGACGGGCAAATCGCAGCTAATTTGATCCCCGCTGCGTTTGGATTGAAAGGAATTGATCTTACGACCTATACGGGTTGGGGTGATATTTCTTACTGGAATGCGTTTGTTGCCAATCTTGAAATGCATGGCAAAGGAAATTTTTCAGATCCCCGGCTGAATGATCCGGTCAAATACCCGATAGCAGTCGAAAATCATTTTTATAATGTGACGAACGATCCCGATCTTA
>DASTIZ010000230.1:0-6327 GCA_035717045.1 Chitinophagaceae bacterium | reverse complement strand
CAAATAATTTTCTGAAACTGGCCATAAGATTTCCCATTGATTCCCTTGAAGCTATTGAAGAAAAACTGTTGAGGAATTATGAACTGCTGGTAAGAAGCTGCTGCTAATTTCCTAAACGATGAAAAAGTTCTTTTACCTGGTAATCCCACAGCATGCTTTGGTCCTTGATCTCTTTTTTCTCAGCAAAATCTTTTATTACAAGAATTGTTTGATTGGTAACTTCTGATTTCTCGATCCTGAATTCAAAGTACTCTTCTTTTGGTGCATTCAACCAATGAAACCGTATAAATTTGTCCTGCTCTTTTTCTAATACTTCTGCTTTTTCAGCGGAACCGTTCCATGTAAAACTGAAAATATTATCTCTGTCGTCTACTTTGTCTGCAAACCACTCCTGTAATCCTGCCGGTGTGGAAAGAAACTCATATAAAATAACAGGTGAACATCTCACGGGAAATTCTAATGTGTATAACTGCTTTGCCATTCTTAATTGTCATTATTAGGTATCAACCCGTGCAATAATAAAAAAATAATCAGTCCGGCAAAGTATTTTACCTATTATTTTTCACGGAAATCACGATTATTAAGATATGTGGAAAATAAACCTCCTGGCGGTTCGTTAATACCGTTATAAAGAAAGTTTTGGACGTGTCGCTATTTTAACTAAATTGCTTTGACGTTCAACGCGTTCTGTGGAAAAGCAAAACCGTGAGGATTTTTTGGGTAATCAATAACCAAAACTAGTAACCAATATTCTTTTTACCCTTAAAAACCAACAACCCAATATACCTATGAGCATGAGGCAACTCAAGATCACGAAGTCGATTACGAATCGTGAATCGCAAAGTCTGGAAAAGTACCTGCAGGAGATCGGCAAGGTAGAATTAGTTTCCCCTGAAGATGAAGTCAAATTGGCCCGCCTTATCAAGCAAGGTGATCAAAAAGCTTTGGATCGTTTAACCAAAGGCAATCTTCGTTTTGTGGTATCTGTCGCAAAACAATACCAGAACCAGGGGTTATCATTACCTGATCTTATCAATGAAGGCAATCTCGGCCTGATAAAAGCAGCGCAGCGCTTCGATGAAACCCGTGGCTTCAAATTTATTTCCTACGCAGTATGGTGGATCCGTCAAAGTATTTTACAGGCGTTGGCCGAACAGGCGAGGATTGTTCGCCTGCCATTAAATAAGGTTGGTCTTACCAATCGCATTCAGAAAACTTACTCCCAGCTTGAGCAGGAATTCGAAAGAGAACCATCAGCTGAAGAACTGGCCGAAGCCCTTGACATGGATATTGAAGAAGTATCCGCTTCAATGGGTATTTCTGCAAGGCATGTGAGTATGGACACTCCTTTGTCCGAAGGCGAAGAGAACACATTGCTTGATGTTCTTGAAAATCCCAATGCTGACCGGACAGACGGGGATCTTGTCCATAAAGAATCGCTAAAAACAGAAATAGAAAGAAGCCTGACCACCTTGACCGAAAGGCAAAAAGAAGTGATCTGCTATTTCTTCGGAATTGGTGTTGACCATCCAATGAGCCTTGAAGATATTGGTGAAAAGTTCAGCCTCACCCGGGAGCGGGTAAGACAGATCAAAGACAAAGCGATCACCAAACTGAAAACAAACAGCCGCTGTCAATTATTAAGAACCTACCTGGGTGCATAATCTAAAAACAAACACACTGAAATAAACTCTACACTTTACCAAATACTTATCTTTGCGATTCTTAAAAAGTGAACTTTAGTTTAGGTTCACTTTTTGTTTTGTGTAAAGCGAAATAAGCATTAGTTTATGTTTGAAAGTTTGTCAGATCGTTTAGAATCCGCCTTTAAGAACATTAAAGGCCAGGCAAGGGTGACCGAACTCAATGTTGCAGCCACATTAAAGGACATCCGCCGGGCGTTGGTGGATGCCGATGTGAATTATAAGATTGCCAAGGAATTCACAGATCGGGTAAAAGAGAAAGCAATTGGAGAAAAAGTTATCAATGCCATCAGCCCCGGCCAGTTAATGGTAAAAATTGTAAAGGACGAACTGGCTGACCTCATGGGTGGAGAGGAAGCCACGTTTAATGCAAAGGGAAACCCGGCCGTTATTTTAATTGCCGGCCTGCAAGGTTCGGGTAAGACGACATTCAGCGGCAAGCTGGCAAATTATCTCAGAACTAAAAAAGGGCTTTCGCCCATGCTGGTGGCGGCGGACATTTATCGTCCTGCTGCGATGGAACAGCTACGGATACTGGGTGAACAAATAAAAGTTGATGTCCATATTGAAGAAGAAAATAAAGATGCCGTTTCAATAGTACAAAATGCCGTTAAAGAGGCAAGAAGTAAAAACAAAAATGTGGTTATCATAGATACGGCCGGTCGGCTCGCAATTGATGAAGCGATGATGACCGAAGTGTCAAATATCAAAAATGCTGTTAATCCACAAGAGATCCTGTTTGTCGTGGATAGTATGACAGGCCAGGATGCAGTAAACACGGCAAAGTCATTTAATGACCGGCTGGATTTCTCAGGAGTTGTTTTGACAAAATTGGATGGCGACACAAGAGGCGGTGCTGCCCTTTCCATTAAATATACGGTGAACAAACCCATCAAGTTTACCAGTAGTGGCGAAAAGATGGATACGCTGGATGTGTTTTATCCTGAAAGAATGGCTCAGCGTATTCTGGGAATGGGTGACATCACAACGCTTGTTGAAAAGGCACAGGAACAATTCGACGTTGAGCAGCAGAAAAAACTGGAAAGCAAGATCCGCAAGAACAAATTTGATTTTGCCGATTTCAAGCAACAGCTTGAGCAGATCAGGAAGATGGGAAATATGAAGGACCTGCTTGGTATGATCCCCGGTATTGGAAAACAAATCAAGGATCTGGAAATAAACGAAGACGCATTCAAAGGGATTGAGGCCATGATCAATTCAATGACACCGGCAGAAAGAGCCGATCCGGATCTGATTGATCCGAGCCGTAAGAAAAGAATTGCAAAAGGCAGCGGAAAAGATATCAGCGATGTAAATGCCTTTATGAAGCAATTTGAACAAATGCGTGATATGATGAAGAATATGAACAAGGCGGGAATGTTTGGTAAGATGATGCCGGGAATGAAGAGATGAAGCCCATCCCGACCTTCCCGTTGGGAAGGCCATCAGCGCACAGCCCATGCTTATTGAACCATTCATTCGGTAGCATCAATATTTATCAGTGTTGATAAAGAATTGAAGTTGATGTGGTAGTTAATTTGTTCATTAAAGATTCGCAGTACCGCTCCTTCCCTAACGGGGAAGGAGATGGAGGTTGGGGCCTTTTGAACAAATGCGTGATATGATGAAGAATATGAACAAGGCGGGAATGTTTGGTAAGATGATGCCGGGAATGAGGAGATAGGTTGAGGTTGAGGTTAAGGTTAAGGCTTCGGGAACCTGAATATTGTTAAATGTAGATCCTTTCTATTTTTTTCCTTTTTATAACCTTTATTGCCTGTTCACAAAATCAGGAAACAAAAAGATATACGCCCCACCCGAAGGCGAAGCAATTGGCAGACAGCGTAGGTATAATTCTTTCCAACCAGTGGAGTGATCGCAACCTCAGCCCAATCGGAGCCTATTTGCCGGTCAACAAATAAAAAAACCTTCCTTTGGCTTTTTCCCCTTTGGGTCTTACCTTCGCCGTTCCGGTGTCTACCGGTGTATAAACAATATTTGTTAACGACATTAAATTTCTATTTAAGATGTCAGTAAAAATCCGACTCCAACGTCATGGCTCCAAGAAGAGACCTTTCTACTTCATCGTAGTTGCCGATGCCAGAGCTCCCCGCGATGGGAAATTCATCCAGAAACTTGGTACTTACAATCCGCTGACAATGCCTGCTACTATTCAGCTTGACAGGCAACGTGCATTGGATTGGCTGAACAAAGGTGCTCAACCCACCGATACCGTTCGCCGTATCCTTAGTTTCAAAGGTGTTTTGTACCTGAAGCACTTGTTGCGTGGTGTAGGCCTTGGTCTTTTTGATGAAGCTACAGCAATGGAAAAGTTCCAGAAATGGTTCAGTGAACATGAGGCGCAGATCAAAAAACGCCAGGAAGAAGCAATGAGAAACCGCCGGGGTGGTCGCAGACCACAGGGCGGACGTCGTCCGGAAAGAAGAACGGAAAAAAGCGGCGACGAATCATAAACCACGTCCGATTGTCTGAACTAATTGAATCCTTCTTGCTAAAACCTGAAGGATTTTTTTGTATCAACCAGGCTTGGGTACTGCTAGTAACCTCCCGTTGCGTCGCATGCTGGCGCTTGCGGCCAGCATCCCGATATTCATCGTCGGGACACTTGTACAACAACAACCTTATTCATCAAATTAAAACATGAAAACATAGAATACCGGAGTGTCACGGAGAATCTCTGTGTATCGCTGTGAACTCTGCGGCTCCGTGTTTCATAAGAAACAAATAAGAACTCTATCGTAAATTCGCCCTATTGATATCATGCAGTACTTCAAAGCAGGAAAAATAGTTGCGGTGTACGGGCTTAAGGGCGAACTTATTTTCAAACATGAGCTTGGAAAAAAAACTTCATTAAAAGATCTGAAAGCGATTTTTACTGAAGACAGAAAGAACTCATTTCTTCCCTGGTTCATTGAATCCGCGAAAGCAAGATCAGCCAATGAAATATTATTGAAACTCGAAACAATAAATACAAAAGAAGCTGCTGCAAAACTTTCACAAAAAGAGATATGGTTAACGGAAGTGGATTTTAAGAAGCACGCTGCAAAATCGGCGCCTGCAAATTTGCTTGGCTATACGATAATTAATGATAAAGAAAGGCTAGGTGAAATACTGGAAGTGATCGAACAGCCCCACCAACTAATTTGCAGAATTGAATTAAGCAAAAAAGAGGTTCTGATTCCACTCAATGAAAGTTTTCTCAAAAAAATCGATCATAAAAAGAGGGAAGTGATTGTCGAATTGCCGGACGGGCTAATTGACATTTATACAGAAGCGTGAAAGAACTGTTCTATTTTTCCTCTTAATCCGCAAAACTCCAGCCTGGTTCATTTGAAATCAGACCGTATAAAATCAGCTACTAATTTCATCCGGTAATAAAGATTACTCATCATCAGGGAAATATTATTCTTTACATTCTCGACTGTGCCCTTATTCATTTTCTTAATATTTTTCAGTTCCTCGATCTTCTCATCGATCTTATCCATCAGTTTTTCGGCATCCCAGCCTTCATACCGGCGATTCCGTTCATCATAAATATGATAAGGTTCAATTCGTCCGGGCTTTAATTTCTTAAACTTAAAATTGTCTTTTATTGCTTCCTTGATCGCATCATTCGATAACAGGTCGATGATCACGTCTGCAGATACCTCGTTCCGGTAACCATTACTGAAAATATTCAGGTTATTCCGCAATTCGCGGATCAATTGCCTTTTTAATACATCGCTGGTTTTGCTTTCCTTGCTCAGAAAAGTCAGCAAATCTTTCAATGGCCCAATGCCGGTTTTTAGCCATTCCCATTCCATTGTTCAAATATAGTTTTAAGTCCGAAAGACTGGAAGTCAGAAAAGTCGGAAAGAATGTACTTTTTAAATGAATTATTCTTTCAGACTTTCGGACTTTACTGACTTCCCGACTTATAACTAATTTTGAATCTCGTGGAAGAACCCAAAAAACATATTGCTCATTTCGATCTCGATTCCTTTTTTGTTTCTGTAGAAATACTGAACAATCCTTCATTAAAAGGAAAACCCGTGCTGGTTGGCGGTTATGAAAGAGGTGTGGTGGCTGCATGCAGCTATGAAGCAAGAAAATTCGGTATTCATTCTGCTATGCCGATGAAAAAAGCAATGCAGCTTTGCCCGCATGCGATCATTACATCGGCAAGCCGTGACCAGTACAGTAAATATTCAAGATGGGTAACCGATATCATTGCATCAAAAGTGCCGCAGTTTGAAAAAGCAAGCATCGATGAGTTCTATATTGATCTGAGTGGAATGGATAGGTTTTTTGGTGTAAGCAAATATGCACAGGAATTACGACAACATATCATTGATGAAACTGGTTTACCGATCTCCTGCGGATTATCGTCGGCCAGATTTATCAGCAAAATGGCCACGAATGAAGCTAAGCCAAACGGTTTCCTGGAAATTCCTCACGGAAAAGAAAAAGATTTTCTTTGGCCGCTCGCAGTCGAAAAAATAAATGGTGTTGGAAAAGAAACAGAGATCAAATTAAAATCTCTCGGCTTTTATAAGATCGAAGACCTTGCGAAATCAACTCCTGAATATTTAGAAAAGTATTTGGGCAAATGGGGGGAAAGTTT
>DASTIZ010000229.1:0-3890 GCA_035717045.1 Chitinophagaceae bacterium | reverse complement strand
AGCAAGAAAAGGAAGGGTGATCTCAGTGATCACCGAAGGCGATGATCACTCGGCTTCACTTTCAGAATCCGTCATGCGGGTTCCGGCTGCGGATGAAATTGTTGCCCCGATGCTGAGTGTTATTCCGTTACAGTTGCTTGCCTATTATATTGGAGTAATGAAGGGTTATGATGTTGATAAGCCAAGAAATCTGGCGAAAAGTGTAACAGTAGAATAAACAACCCGGTCTCCTGACGATTGGCGCTAAACTAAAGCGTCAACGCAAAGGGAAACCTGGTTTGCGTTTCTACCCTCTTAGTTCTGACAGTTCTTTATTTTTGTGTCGATAATTGTGTAACCAGCTCTATTACTACTATGTAACTTGTGTTGCGTCGCACTCTTGTACGATAGCAATTCTATTCAGCAAATCAGGTAGTTCCAAAACCAACAACCGATAACCAGCAACCGGTAATATGAGTGAAATAAAGAAAAAGCCAATAAGCTCGCTTGGCTATAATTTCATTGCAAAAGAGTTTATTCCAAAAGGAAAGGATGAATACTATCTCCGTAATATTCAAAACAGGAGTGGTATTATCTATCGTTCGCTTATCGCGTCAGAAATAAGGACACTTGAAAAGAATGATAATAGTTCAAATGATTGGACCAAAGTACTGGTTGCCGATCCGTTTAATGTGAATCTTGTCAGGAACTGTAATTTCTTCGGGTTGGTTCGTATTGGTAAACTCGAAAATGTTTTCCTCGAATACCACGACATACGTTTACAAGTGGGTTTGTATAACAGTACGATCATAAGCTGCGATTTTGGCGATAATGTAGTTATCAATAATGTTAACTATATGAGTCATTACATAGCCGGTAATGAAGTAATGATCGTCAATGTAAATGAGCTGGCCACTTCGAATCATTCAAAATTTGGTAATGGAATAATAAGAGAGGGTGAAAAAGAAGAAGTCCGTATCTGGCTGGAAATATGCAATGAAAATGCAGGTCGTGCCATCATGCCTTTCAATGGAATGCTACCCGGTGATGCCTGGCTCTGGAGCCGCTACCGTGATGACGAAGCGTTGATGAAAAAATTCAAACAGTTTACTGAAAAGCGATTTGACAAGAAACGCGGGTACTATGGTAAGATCGGGGATGCTACCGTCATCAAGAACTGTAAGATTATCAAAGATACCTGGATCGGCAGTGAAGCGTATATCAAAGGGGCAAACAAACTAAAGAACCTTACCATCAATTCAGGGGAAGAGGGAAAAACACAGATAGGTGAAGGCTGCGAGCTAGTCAATGGCATCATTGGCTTTGGCTGCCGCATTTTCTATGGAGTAAAAGCCGTCCGTTTTATTCTTTCCGATCATTCGCAATTGAAGTACGGGGCCAGGCTGATCAACTCGTATCTTGGATACAATTCTACCATTTCATGCTGTGAAGTCCTCAACTCATTGATCTTTCCCGCGCACGAACAACATCATAATAATTCATTTCTCTGTGCTGCTTTGGTATTAGGACAAAGTAATATGGCCGCGGGCGCTACGATCGGGTCAAATCATAATAGTCGCGGCGCCGACGGTGAATTGATTGCCGGTCGTGGCTTCTGGCCGGGACTCTGTGTCAGCCTCAAACACAATTCAAAGTTTGCTTCATTCACAATTCTTGCAAAAGGTGATTATCCGGCTGAATTGAATATTCCCATGCCATTTTCGCTGGTTAGCAATGATACCAGTGATGACAAGCTTGTTGTCATGCCTGCATACTGGTTCATGTACAATATGTATGCGTTGGCCCGAAATGAAGAGAAATATGAAGCCAGGGACAAGCGCCAGCAAAAAACCCAACATATAGAATATGACTTTCTGGCTCCGGATAGTGTTAATGAAATTTTTGATGCAATTCAATTGCTTAAAAAATTTACCGCTCAGGCTTTGGCAAATAAACAAAACAAAAAGATCGACGAAGATTCATTGATCTCAACCGGGGCAAATCTCTTAGAAACAAAAAACCCGGTCATAGATAAACTTGAGATCCTGGCTGGTGGCCTTGAAAATAGTGATCGTAAAGTTCTGCTTTGCAAAGTGCAGCAAGCCTATCTGATTTACAAAGAGCTGCTAATTTATTATGGTGTTAACCAGCTACTCCATTTTGCCTGGAACAATAAGATCAGTGACTGGAATAATTTTTACAGTTCATTGCCCTTAAGGGCGAGGAGAAGCACCTGGTTGAATATCGGCGGACAATTGTTCCCGCAGCCTGCAATCAACACTTTTAAAAAAGAAATTCATTCCGGAAAAATAAAAAGCTGGGATGACGTGCATGCTTTTTATATGACCAATTCACAAATTTACCCCGAACAAAAGATGCAGCATGCGTTTGCTTCCCTGCTTGAGATCTGCGGCCTAAAACCAGCCGAGTTTGATAAGAAAGTTTTTAAAGAATTAATTCAACAAGCGTTGGCCACCCGTGAGTGGATGGTAAAAGGAGTATTCGAATCCAGGGCAAAAGATTATCATAACCCGTTTCGCAAAATGGTTTATGACAATCGAAAGCAGATGGAATTGGTAATCGGCAAACTGGATGACAATAGTTTTATTAAAAAAAAGATTGCCGAAATGAAAGATTACCGGGCTAAAACAAAAGAACTGGTGAAAAAATTCAGGCTTTGATCATTTAATATCCCGGCTTGTAAAAGGGTAATACGTTGCTGCGAAACCGGCAGTGTAACAAGCAGAATAATAAGCGAGGTCAAACAAGTAGTGCTTAAATGGTTTTTTACCCTCGCCAATCTTAATTATTAGCGCTGACATGATCGCTGTTCTTTGTATAAAATTGTTCAGGTGGTATTGATCCGTGAACATTACCAATACGGAAGTGGAAAGGAAAAACTTCGGCCCGTTGTCCGGATTGCCTCCTTCATATTTATTTCTCCAGCTTACTTTCGGATCAAACCATTGCTTGTTGAGGCCGGGGAATGACTTCTCAAATACCTTATAGTTGAATTGCAGGGTTTCATTAAATCCTTTGGCGGCTCCACCCACTAGTACAAGACCGCCGGTAAGGATCTTATTTTTGTCAATTCTCCATTTTTTTTTCTCTGCATCTTGTGCGTGCAGTGAAAACGACACAAGGACGAAGACCACAGTAATAATTCTCATAAAACAATTTTACTTGTGCTGATTTTTTTTAGCAACTCAACATTCCCCGCGGACTTGGAATTGATTTTTATGAGGATCGGCAGGACTTAAAAGGTCTGGAACCGGATAGTGGAAGGGATATTCAATGCTGAATAAAACAAGCGTTAAATTATGATGCTAATGGCAGATAAGGAAATAATGTAAGAAGAAAATTCCCAGACAGGTAAATTTACGATTACCATGTATTACATCCCATGCATTTACTTCTTCCTGAAAAATATCCGGACGGGAACACCTTTGAAATCAAAATTCTCCCGAAGCTGGTTCTCCAGATAATTCTTATAAGGCTGTTTTATATCATCAGGAAAATTGCAAAAGAAGGCAAATGAAGGAACTGCGGTCGGCAATTGGGTCACATATTTGATCTTAACAGGATTGCCTCTCACCACGGGCGGATGATAGGATTGAATTGCCTTTAAAAAAACCTCATTTAATTCCGAGGTAGGTATCCTGCGCTTCCTGCTCTCAGCAACTTCCAGTGCCATTTCAATGGCTTTAAATATTCTTGTTTTTTCTTTCGCGGAGATAAACAGGATGGGAACATCGGTAAAGGGAGCCAACTTTTGTTTTAGCATTTCCTCATACTCTTTGGCAGTCTTTGTCTCTTTTTCGACGAGGTCCCATTTATTGACCAGTACAACTATGCCTTTTCCTTTCTTGGCCGCGAGACTGAATATACTGACATCCTGTGCCGAAACTCCC
>DASTIZ010000228.1:0-5892 GCA_035717045.1 Chitinophagaceae bacterium | reverse complement strand
AAGCCGCATTCCCCCGGAATTTGTTAATTGCAATGCTGTCCGGTTAATGAGTCGCAGGTTTACCGGGAACAGGTATCTTCGCTGCAGTTCATACATTTTTGTCACGTGTAATTCATCTAATTTCCCATCATAGATCATCGCGGTCAGGGAGTCCAGGTTTTCATATTGGATTTTTGAAAATCTTATTTCATTTTCCATATTGATGACGTCCTTTTCAATATCCTCAACCAATGAAATCATAAACTGCCTTTCCCGCTTATGTTCAATGGTGTGCTCCAACTGATACTCTGCTAAAAACCCGCAGAACACCGCCAGGAACAACATTAAGAATTCCCAGAAATAATGGGTCCATTTTTTCTTGCCCCGGTGTAAGCCTGGGTCTGATGTATGTGCGTAATGGTGAATTTCCATAAAAAATCATTTTAAATCGTATTCAGCTTTTATCAGGGTTAATAGATTCTCGGCTTTCTTCGTGATCATGCCCTGCAAACTCATATTATTTATAACAACGAAGCGAAAGGATGCAAGACTATTTAAGTATTCGCCCAGGTATTGAGAATTCATATTGACGGCTTTTGATACACCCCGCTTTAATGATTGATTAGTTAAATATGCAGTGTCTATGGATAGATTGGTAAGCAAAACTCCATCGATCAGCTTATATGCTAACCGAAGTGTGTAACGCATTTCTTCCGTCTCAAAATTATCCCTGAGAAACATTCGTCTTATTTGTTGGTCATACCCCTGGATCGAATCTACCACTCTTCTATTTCTTATCAACCTGAGACCACCCGCATTTTTTAATTGATCAAGTGTGCCGCTGTTTTGGTAAAAGGAAACATGACCGCGGAGATCCTGGAAAAGCCGCAAGCGATGAACATCAACGCTGCCGGCCGGCTTCTTTGATAATAGCCGGGTTACTGAATCGATCTTGCGCAAACGATCAAAGCGAAAACCTTTTATGTTTGACAATTGAACAGTATCTGCCTCAATATCCCTGACCAGTGAATTGATAAATTGTTTTTCCCTGTTGTGCTCGATGGTATGCTCAAGGTAATACTCTGCTAAAAAACCACAGAACACTGCAAGGAACAGCATCAGGAACTCCCAAAAATAATGAGTCCATTTCTGCCTGGCCGAATGTGCGTGATGGTGTACTTCCATATTTTTAATTGAAGTTGTATTCTTTCTTAAGAACCAATAATAGATTTTCTGCCTGTCGTAAAACAGACTTTAATTCTCTCCTGCTCGCACGGTTATATGATATAACTACATACAATTTGTAATTCAATTCATGCAAATCTGCCTTTGTAAAAGCATATAATTCAGGGCTCGCTGACGGCCTGCGGGGAAAATTATTTGCATCGAGCATCGAATTAAAAACCATTCCATCAAAAAATTTATGTGCGATTGTACGATACTCCTGGATAGTATTCTCTTCAATTTCACCCAGTTTTACAAGACTTCTGACTCCGGCGTCATAGCTCGTAATACTATCAACTATTTTACGATCGTGTATCAACCGAAGACCACCTGAATTTTTTAATTGTTGAATGGTGCCGTCATTAGGAAGAAATCGCAGAGATACACTCCTGGGAACAAAAATGGCATAATAATAGGTATCGCTTGCAGGAAAGCTTCCAGGTTTTTCACTGTTCATAATATAGGTTAGCGAATCCAGCCAAATACTTCTTTGATTTCGAATATTGATAATATTGTTTAACCGGGTTGTGTCAATTGTTATGTCGTTTATGAGCGATCGTACAAATTGCTTTTCCCTGTCCTTTTCTATTTTATGTTCCAGTTGATACTCCGCCAAAAAGCCACAGAACACGGCAAGGAACAACATCAGGAACTCCCAAAAATAATGCGTCCATGTCTTCCTGCCCCGGTGTAAACCGGGGTCTGGCGTATGGCTATGATGATGAACTTCCATAAAGTTTTATTTCTCCGAAGGAGTCCTTTCGGACAAGTGATATTCTCTTTTCAACAGTGCTATCAACCTTATTGCAGAAGGCAGATAAATCTCCCTGATTCTTCCTATGATCGCCTCATCCGCGGATTTATAATATCCGAGACGCGTTATATACCTGCTTATTGTTGCCTTGTCATTCGTAAGCAACGGAGGCGTATGACTGATTTTTTTTAATCCGGAATCGGCGATGCCCGTCAATGCCCAGCCATCAAAAAGATCTTCATTAGCGAGGAAGAGGTTATGTAATCGTTGCAGGCGGTGCTGCAACCGGATGTCAAGATCTTTCAGTGATTCATAATACAAGGTGACCGAATCCAATACTCTGGTATTGCGGATTAATCGCAGACTCCCGGAATTCTTTAGTTGCTCAAATGTACGATTGCTGTACTGCGTGCTGATGCCTCTCGAAGTAATGTTACGGGCCAGGTAGTACATATCCTCCGTGCTCTCACCCTGCCTGTATTGTTGTAGTAAAACGATAAGTGAATCCATCCTGGCTTGATTGCTTGTGTTAGCTGATATAGAAACCAGGAAGAAAGCTGTATCCGTTTTCAGGTCCTGGACAAGTTGTTTAACATATTCTTTTTCACGCTTATGTTCTATGTAATGTTCTCTTTTATTTTCTACAAAAAACCCAAGAGTCACGGCAAGAAACAACATAAAGAATTCCCAAAAATAGTGCGTCCATTTCTTCCTGCCTCCGTGTAAACCGGGGTCTGGAGAATGGCTATGGTGATGGACTTCCATAAATTCTATTCAAGATTATAATTTCTGTTATGGTTGCTGACGAAAATTTGCTTATTGTAGTAATTTACGGTAATCCCGGCGCATGTCGTTAACAATAATCTTTACACTGCAGAATGGCAGGATGATGATCAAGTTCCATGCTACTTTATTGAAGGTGATACTCTTTTTGCAGAAAAGTAAGAAGGTGTGTTGCCGTTGCCCTTAATCTCTCCTGCCTTACCCGGACTCCCCGCACTACAGTTTTTAAATATTGTGCAGAAGAAATTAACCTATTTATGGATACAGCGTCCTGCAGAAACAGGACAGGATTTCCTACGGGTCTGTTATAATTTGCAAAATCTGCAGTATCAATTTGTGAATAGAGAATTTTCCCATCAAACACTGCGCCCACCAAATCTCTGAAATTGTCGCGGATACCTCTTTCATCCTCGCTTAACGTCATCAGGTACCTTAAATGCTGGTCATATGACATGATGCTATCAGAAACACGAATTTTCCGGATAAGTCTTAATGCGCCGGAATTTTTTAATTGTTGCAGTGTGCGGTCATTTGGCGAAAAATATTGAGGGCGGGTAAGGTTGCGGGCATAGTAATAAACATCATTGCCTTTATTCTTATGATCCCAAAGATTAATAATAAGCGAATCGCACATAGCTTCCTTCGCTTTCCTGTAGTTGATGTTTTGAGACAATTGCATGGTATCACTTTTCAGGTCCGCGATCATGGTAGTGATAAATTGTCTCTCCCTGTTATGTTCAATAGTGTGCTCCAATTTATATTCAGCAAGAAAACCACAAAAGACCGCAAGGAACAGCATCAAAAATTCCCAGAAATAATGTGACCATTTCTTCCGGCCCCGGTGTAAACCGGCGTCTGCCGTATGACTATGATGATGGACTTCCATAAAAAAGTTATCTCAGGTGATATTCTTTATTCAACAATTCTATTAATCGTGTTGCCTGGGCCTTGAGATGGATCAGGGTGTTCCTGGTGATCATACTGGCACTATAAATAAAATGAACCCTTGTACAAAGATTATTAATAGTTCGTTGATCGTGGCTAATCAGCGGTTTCACAAACTGAGGTTGCAGGATCACCTGGTTAAAATCATTTGTCACTGTATCGATCATTGACATAAAGACACTGGCATCAAGTACATCGCCAACCGCTTCCCTATAGGAATTTCGATAATCAATTTCGGTATTTTGTCGTTGGGCAAATGCATCCGTAGCCACATCGTAAGCTAAAATGCTGTCTGCAACATTTGTTTTTTTGATCAGGCGGATGGCACCCGAGTTTTTTAATTGATTCATAGCGGCGGTTGCCGGGAAAAACAAGATGTTCAGCCGGGGCAATTGCCGCGAGAGAAAGTAAATATCGTGAAGGTATTTATTCCGGTCAGGGGAGTATAATAAGGATACCAATTGATAGGCTTGTCTCTCTCGTTGAACACGATGCGTTATTGTTGTGGTATAATTTACAGTATCTCTTACAAGATCCTGCACCAGGTTTTGTATGTATTTTTTTTCTCTTTTACCCTCCACATAATGTTCGCGCTGGTTCTCTGCCAGGAAACCGCAGAACACAGCCAGGAATAACATTAAAAACTCCCACAAATAATGCGTCCATTTTTTCCTGCCACCGTGTAAACCGGGGTTTGCGATATGACTATGATGATGAACCTCCATACAATTTGACTATTTGATTTTATACTCTTTTTTTATCAGGTCTATCAGCCGGGTTATTAATAGCTTTAAATTGTCCATTTTTTCCTGCCCCGGTGTAAACCGGGGTCCGGGGTATGACTGTGATGATGAACTTCCATAAATTTTTAGTCGAGATGATATGCCTTATTTATTGTCTCGAGTAAATTATTCGCTTGTTGTAATAGTTTTCTCGAATCACGTCGCATTCCTTTAACGATGATCTTTATTGTATAAACTGAAAAGTTCAGGTCTTGCAATTCTTGTCGGCTAAAATCCAGCAGGGCAGGTTTACCTGGGGGTCTGGTTGCCAGATTATTTTCGTCAAGCATCTTATCAAGAACAAGTGAATTAAAGATTCGTTTTGCCGATGCGCGAAAGTCCTGAGCAGCCGACGCTTCCTGCTCACCCAGTATTTCAAGATTTCGTACGCTTACATCATAATGAGCAATGCTGTCAACAACTGCCCGGTTTCGAATCAGGCGAAGGCCACCTGAATTTTTCAATTGCTGCAGGGTCCCATTATTTGCGGTGAACCGGATATCAATCAATCGTCCGGTAAAGATGGCATTGAAATAAATACTGTTTCCATGATCAGCAAAATCCGGTAAATTGATCAGGTAAATTAATGAATCGAGCCGCTCAACTTTTTCATCTCTCCTTTGAATGATTAAATTTAATTGCGCAATATCAGCCTTGATATCATCAACGAGTGATTTTATAAATTGTCTTTCCCTGTCTTTTTCGATCTTGTGTTCGAGTGTGTATTCAGCAAGAAAACCACAGAACACCGCAAGGAACAACATCAGGAATTCCCAGAAATAGTGTGTCCATTTTTTCCTGCCCCGGTGTAGACCGGGGTCTGAAGTATGCGTATGATGATGGACCTCCATGTCAATCATTTTTAAAATAACGGTAAAGGAAAGCGGCAGCAAAACCAACGATCATGTAAATGATCAACCGGATGATCCTGCTTTTTGTTTCAGGGTGCATAAAAAAAGATTTACAGGAAAGATAAAAAGAATAAATTCTATTTATTAATGCCAGGGCCTTTCAGGGTCATGCCACTTCGTATACCCGTATGCTTACCGTTTTCAATAACCAATTGTCCATTTACCAAAACATAATGAAATCCCGCCGAGAACTGGTGAGGTTGATCAAATGTGGCTTTATCGGTTACTTCGTCCAGGTCAAACACGACAATATCAGCAGCCATTCCTTCTTTGATCATACCCCGGTCCTTCAATTGAAATTTTTGTGCAGCCAATGATGACATTCTTCGTATCATTTCTTCCAATGAAACCAGTTTCTCCTCTCTTACATATTTTGCCAACACTCTCGCATTGGTACCATAGGCTCGTGGATGAGGTATTCCTTTTCCATACACCACGACACCGCCATCAGCCCCGATCATATTGAAGGGATATTTCATAAAATGACGTACATCATCCTCATTCATGCTATGAT
>DASTIZ010000227.1:0-2870 GCA_035717045.1 Chitinophagaceae bacterium | reverse complement strand
AATATGCGGAGTACACGGTCTTACACGAACATGTTGTATTTAAAAAAGATGGTAGAGAAAAAGTGGCTTTGAAAGAATGGCAGACTGTAAGGCTGTATAAACCGGGCAAAAAAAATGATCATTATATCGTTGACCTTACTTCAAAAATGCAATGTGCGTCACAAAGTCCATTGCTGATCGTTGCCTATCGGTATGCTGGTTTAGGGTGGCGGGCAACTGAACACTGGGATAGAAACAACTCGGAAATGCTGACATCAGAAGGAAAGACGAGAGACAGTATTGATAACACCAGGGCAAAATGGATAATTGTATATGGTGAGTTGCCTGGCGATGACGAAGGCGGAATGGTAATGCTATCACATCCTTCCAACTATAATCATCCTGAACCGCTGAGAATATGGGACAAGAAGGCAAATGGAGGACGGGGTGATGTCTTTGCCAATTTCGCGCCGACAAAAGATAAAAACTGGTTATTGGAATCGGGAAAAACCTATGTGCTGAAATATAGACTGGTTGTATTTAATGGAAAGTTTGATGCAGCAAAGGCCGAGGCAGAATGGAGAACATTTGTAAAAGAAATAAAGTGAATAGTGAAACGTGAATAGTGAGAAGTGAGACATCTTTTCACGTTTGACGTCTCACTTTTCATCTCGACAAAACAATATTTGTATTAAAAAACAATGCCTGATGAAAAAGTATCAGCAGTCCCGACGCGAGTTTTTGAAAAAGTCGATAAAGGCATCTGCGTTGCTGGCAGTTCCTTCGATTGTACCGGCCACAGTGTTTGGAAAAAATGCACCGGGTAATCGTATCAATGTTGCGGCGATCGGAACCGGGAGAATTTCGCGTAGTCATGATATGCCCGGTGTGTGGCGGTATGACTATGCGCAACTGATGGCTGTTTGCGATGTAGATTCAAAAAGAGCGGAGGAAGGAAAAACGCTGGTCAATGATTATTACAGCAAACGTGATGGGAAACCATTTGATGGTGTAAAGCTGTACACAGATCATCGAGAGTTGTTATTGAATAAGGATATTGATGCTGTATTGATCAGTACTCCCGATCATAGTCATGCCATGATCGGTGTTGCGGCAGCCCGTGCTGACAAACATATTTATATGCAAAAACCGGCTTCGCTAACAATAGCCGAAGGAAGAATAATAAGTGATGTAGTGACTAAAAACGGTATAAAGTTTCAGATAGGAAGCCAGCAACGAAGCAGTGAACAGTTCCGCTATGCCGCAGAGTTGGTTCGCAATGGTCGTATTGGTGAATTGAAAACTGTTTATGTTGGCTTACCAGGCGACCCTGCGGGTGGTGACAAAACAGAAATGCCTGTTCCCAAAAATCTGAATTATGATATGTGGCTGGCATCGACACCGGAAGTTTATTATACGGTTGACCGGGTGCATCCGCAGACAGGCTATGACAGACCTGGATGGTTACGTTGCGAGCAATTTGGCGCAGGTATGATCACGGGTTGGGGTTCTCATCACATTGACAGTGCTCATTTGGGAATGGGAATGGAAGCCAGTGGACCCGTTGAAATTTGGTGCGATAAAGTGGAATTCCCGACAAGCGGTTTGTGGGACGTTCATGGAATTTTTAAAACAGGTGCAACGTATGCAAATGGTGTAACCATGATCGTCAGCAATGAATTTCAGAATGGAATCAAATTCGAGGGAACGAAAGGTTGGATATTTGTTTCAAGAGGCGATTACCAGGTTACGGCGAGTGATCCGACAAAACCGGGTGAAAGGGCGAAGAAACTGGATGCCAGCGATCCGAAGATACTGACATCAGTGATTGGTGAAAACGAATTTCATTTTACGGTAAGTAAGGATCATCACGGAAACTGGCTTGAGGCGATCCGTGATAATAAGCCAACGATTGCACCGGTTGAAGAAGCACACCGCTCATGCTCTGCCTGTTTGTTGCATCATATTGCAATGAAATTAAAAAGGAAATTGTATTGGGATCCAAAAACGGAAAAATTCAGAGATGATAGCGAGGCCAATTCAATGCTGAGTCGAAAACAAAGAAAAGGCTATGAGACCGTTGCCTGACGACAATTATGTACCCAGCATTAGTAACTGTATTCGGCGTCCCTTGCGTCGCACACTTGTGCGTTCAATTCTTTATTCGGCATTTGAACACGGAGATACAAAGACACGAAGTAACACGGAGACTTTGTGAATCGCGGTGAACGGTGCCTGCGTGGTTCAATACAAATAGTATTTAAATGAAACAGCTTCAATTCCTGGTTCCCTTTGTTATAATGATCCTGGTGATGAGTTGCCAATCCGATAATAAGAAAATGACAGAAGAAACAAAAAGCAAACCAGTGAAACTCATAACTGTTGACCCGGGGCACTTCCATGCTGCTTTAGTACAAAAGACTATGTATGATGACGTGGATTCTATTGTTTATGTGTATGCGCCGGATGGAAATGATCTGAAACTACATTTAGACAGGATCAATGGGTTTAATACGAGAGCTGATAGCCCCACACGCTGGAAACAAGAAGTTTATACCGGCCCTGATTTCTTTGAAAAAATGATCGCTGAGAAGAACGGAAATGTTGTGGTGCTGGCCGGTAACAATGAGAAAAAGACGGAGTATATCTTAAAAGCACTCGAAGCAGGCTTTAATGTTCTTGCCGATAAGCCGATGGCAATCACGCCGGCCGATTTCGAACTATTAAAAAAAGCATTTGACGTTGCCAGGGAAAAGGATCTGCTGCTCTATGACATCATGACTGAACGCTTCGAGATCACAAGTATTCTGCAGAAAGAAATATCCATGATACCAGAGATCTTTGGCACCTTAGGCACTGGCACAGTTGATCATCCGGCAGTAGAGATGACC
>DASTIZ010000226.1:0-4731 GCA_035717045.1 Chitinophagaceae bacterium | reverse complement strand
GGAAGATCAATAAAGGAAACCGACGAATTATTGGATGGTTCTGACCATCCGGGATTGCTTCCTCCCCTTAACCGATAACTGTATAACACTTGTTTTTCATCAACAAAAGAGGTGGCAGCGAAATAAAAACTCAATGTGTTTTGCTTAGGGGAAAGTGACGCACCCGAAATGTTTTGAAGTGTGTCTTTGCCCGTTTTTACCATGCTCACCATCAATGTGGGAGAATAATTGATGGCCCTTGTATTTTCCTTTGCGATCTTAATTATTCCATTCGAGGTCAAAACCCAGGCATTACCATTTTTGTCGATTACAACTTCAGTAACCTTTTGATAGATATTATTCTGCCTTGTCAGATTTTCAGCGATTGGAACTCCGGTTTTCAGGTTTATTTTATCAAGTCCCGAAGGAGTGCAAACCCATATATTGTTATCGCCGTCACAGGTGAGCTGCGTAACAAAATTATCAGACAAACCTGTTGCGGTGGTAATACTGAATTTCCTGGTAAGACCTGAGTTTTCTAATTGGAATACATGAATTCCGTCAGCTCTGGATCCGATCCAGATATTATCGGATTGGTCAATAGTTATCGATCTTGGAGAAATGTCGGGGATTTTCTTTGCAACAATTGTTTCGTTTGACAAATAGTTGGATGGATCGTCTGCCCTGGGGGTGTACCTGATCAATTCGCCGGAACGCGTAGCGATCCATATATTGCCATTTTTATCGCTGGTAGCCTGGTCCGCGAAATAATTTATTTTTTTCCGGTAAATGGTCTTTCCGTCAATAATTACAGTGAGATATTCTTTACCGCATACGATCGCGTTTCCATTTTTGTCAATAAATGGATTCACGAACTGGTTGTCAATTGAATCTGAAAAAATAGGTTTGGGGTAGAGCCTGTTACCGGAAATAATTATTTCAAAGATCGCGTTGACAGAGTAGCCAAAGATTCCTTTTGGGGTAATGAAAATATCGGGCACCTTGTCCGCCCCGGTAACTTCAAAAATCCGCATTACTTTATTGTTTTCAATAAAAATGGCTTTTGAATTATGAGGACTATATAAGATCATTTGATCCCGCTCTTTCAGATATGACAATTTGTTAATTGCTGTTATGCCTGAGATGACCCGGGAGAATGACAAATTACTATTCACCAGTTTATAAACTCCTTCACCAAAAGAAGCGATCCATGTAATACCTTCTTTATCCTGGAAAACATGGCTGATATCCATTGTGATTAAACCTGACTCCCTTGAAAAAGACATTTCATTACCATCAGGAGTAACCTTTTTTAAAATAGAAACCTTGTCAGTCATCCAGCAATTTCCATATTGATCGAAACGTAAAAAGGATAATCCGTTGGTAATTATTTTATCATATGGCGGAGGCAATTCGAGAAAGGAGAGTTTTCCTTTTTTTAAATTGATCGTATCGATCGCAAGAATTCCAGTATTGGTACTAACCCAGATCCTGCCATCAGGAGCTTTGGCAATATGATGAATTAGTTCCTTTTGTGTTTCCGCAATAATTTTTTCTGAGACAGGATCGTACAAATAAAGAACGTGTTTTTCCCGGCTGTCCAGCATGGAATTATCTCTTACGATCAAAAGATAATTGCCGGCCGGGCAGATATCGCTGACGAATTCTTTGGAATTACGAATTCCTAAGAACGATAATTGTGTAAAACTGTTTTCTTTGAAAACAAATATCCCTTGTTCCGATGCGGCATAGAGGGAACCGTTCTCATCACGGATCAAATTATCAATAATCGGGAGTGGCGAATCAAAGGCAATCGATTTCAGTTTTCCATTTGAAAGGCTCTGAATTTTTCCGTTGTTGGTTACTACCCAAAGCGAATCGTTACCCATTTCCATCACACAGTTTACAATATCGTGGTGAAGCCCATTAGCAGAAGTATAATTCGAAAACCGGGCGCCATCATAAACACTCAGCCCATTCATCGAAGCAAAATATAACCGGCCTTTGCTATCCTGGTAGATGTTTCGGATGTTATTGCTGATCAGGCCGTCTTTTGGCGTGTAATGAACAAAGGGATATTGTTGCGCAGGTGTATTTGTACAAGCAAAAAAGTATGCAAGAATGAGGGCGGCTCGTTGCATACTTAAATTTACAAAATTCAAAAATTGTGTATTAATTATTGTTTTATCAATAAATCATTATTAAAACTCAGGATCAGTTCCTTCGGAGAAGTATTGCCTGCCATGAACTGCAAGCCCGGAAACGCGATCTGCAGCACTCTTCCATCACTATAAGTAAAGACAATTGAATGATCCTTCATAAAATATGAACCGGTGCCCCCGCCGTCAGCAATGCTGTAATAATCATAGACAGTATGATCCAATACTTTCAATGCGCCGTTATCCGTAAAAGTCCCGTCCGATCTAAACGTTATGAAGAATGGTTGATCGTTTATTCCCCTTATCATCCATGTTCCATTTAATGTTGCGTTGTCAACTGATTGCAGACGGATGAAATTGTGTTTTTCCTTAATTGGCGACAACACCAGCTTATCGCCCTCCAGGCTGATGGGAAAACTTCCATAGATCATCTTCACTGTTCCTTTCCCGTTTTGGAATGTATAAGTTCCCCAATTGCGTTTTGATCTTTCTTTCTCTGCATGCGTATTTAAGTTCAACAGGCCATTTACAGGGAATGGGTTGCCATAAAAAACCTGGCCATTGGAAAAAAAAGCAGCATAGGTGGCCCGCAATCTGCCTGCACCAAAACCAATGCCTGCCCAAACACCTGTAATTTCATTGCCCTTCAAGGTTGCTTTTTTTAGCTCTGCCGGTTGAAAATTCGCAAATCGGAGATTGAAAATAAAATCGGTGATCGTTACATAGTAAGGATAGTGATGTGTGGTGGGATCAATATTGCTTCGCATTGCATCAAGCCGGATCTCTTTTGAAAAAACGATCACTCTTTCAATTCTATCTTTTGCCCTGATTATATAGGCATGAACAAAATAATCGACGCCCTTTCTCATCGAACCATGACCCGCAATATATTCCCAGCCCGCATCTGTCTTACTTATTTCATCAGTATTATAATTGTTACCGCTCACTTCACGAAGCATTTGCCCGCCCAGGATGCGGGCAAACTCCACCCAACAGTTAGCCAGCTCCTCTTGTATTGATGCAGTTGATATTTTCCCTTTTAGTAATACAATACTGAAACTTTCGTGAGGTTTTAACTGTTGTGGGTACAATTCCAGCCGGTCAGCGCCGGCATTCCTTGTCCAGCCCGGTGGGAGTGTATAAATAAAATTCTCAAATGTTTGCAACCTGTCGTTTTTAGTTTCGGCAGTCGCTGCTTCAGTTCTTTTGGCCGGAGTTTCTTGTGTATTATTTGCAAGTGAAAGTGCCTGCTTATTGATATCCAGACCCTGGAGGAACTGATCAAATGCCGATAAATAACCCTGGTCATTAAAAAGTGTAAAAACGGAAAACGTTCTTTTTTCTCCCGAAAATACCGTTAGCAAAGAGGACACACTGATCCCCTGTACATGTAAAACTGCTGAACCAGCCATGGCAAACCAATTGCCTTCAGCTTGCTGTTTTTCTATAGATATTGGTTTAGCCGGGCCTTTGTAAGCGCCGGCAATAATATCATTCCATGCAGAATTGAAATCGTCTTCAATTTTGGCACCGGCGGTTCTACTCTTAAAAATTGTAATAACACAATAACTATTACTTTGTTTGTTTTCGACGGAAAGGACTTTCATACCTTCAGTATCCTGAACGGTCCAGCCAGGGGGAACAAGAAAGTCAATGATATCAAACGTTGATCTTTGCGAGAATGAAATAGTTGAACAGAATAAGACAGGTAAACAAATAAAGATTCTCATCGAAGCTTTTAATTTAAAGCTCGCACTAAAAATCCCGGTAAACAATGGAACAAAAGTTAGGGGTGAATGTTCATCATGCCCGGGTTTGGCCAAGCCGTCCCGGTCGAGGATTACCTTTCCGTTCTTGTATAGGTAAGACAGTCGGCGATTGTCCTTTTTGGATCAGGTGAAACAAGCATGCAAACAAAGAGCGGGATAGCATCGCCGGCTCGAGCTTATTGTATCAGGGTGCTTACAAAAACTTTTCCCCTCATCATTTCAAGCACAGCTAGCTTTATTGCCTCTGCGTCATAGCCACATTCACGCTGGAGTTCTTTGGGTGTGCCATGTTCAACGACCTGGTCAGGAATACCGAGGATCTTTATCTCAGCCTGGTAATTGTGGGCATTCATGAATTCAAGAATTGCTGAACCAAACCCGCCGACAACAGTTCCGTCTTCAACGGTGATTATTTTCCCAAATTTGCCAAACACTTCATGGAGCAACTTTTCATCGAGAGGCTTCGCAAAACGCATATCATAATGAGCCGGATTTAGGCCATCATTTTTCAGGTCACGGATTGCTGCCGCCGCAAAATTTCCCGGGTGGCCAAGTGAAAGGATTGCCATGTCATTTCCGTCTTTCAATTTTCTTCCGCTGCCAATCTTCACTTCTTTCATTTCTGTTTTCCATTCAGGCAGGACTCCTTCACCCCTGGGGTACCGGATCACAAACGGGAGATTGGTTGAGTCCAGTTGTGCGGTGAACATCAGGTTGCGTAATTCGCTTTCATTCATCGGCGCGCTGATGATCATATTTGGAATGCAACGGAAATAGGCAATATCATAACAGCCATGATGTGTCGGGCCATCATCACCCACCAG
>DASTIZ010000225.1:0-7436 GCA_035717045.1 Chitinophagaceae bacterium | reverse complement strand
GCCTGGTTGTTTACCGGAATAATATCGCCGATTTCATACCTGTTGTCGATACGGGCCATCACAATCGGACCGGAGGTAAAAAAGCTTTTACCTTTTTTTGCGGCAGCGATTATTTTATCAACGTTAAATTCGCCATCAATTTGAAAATAGGTTCGCATGGAACCATAGTAAAATTTATCGTCCTTTCCCAACCCACCATCCAGTTCTGAAAAGGCAGGCATCCGGTAACCTTCGTTCAAGATATTGAACCATAGATTTTGGTAGTAGTAGTGATCATGATCATAACCCATCGCTACCACTCCATCCCAGATCATTCCCGACAACAAACCAAATGAAAGATTGCAGGCTACGTTCGTTACATACTTTTCAATGTCGCCCCTTTTTTGCATCCACCATGAAGTAGGATGCGCCGCTATTGCAAGCGACCCGTCTCTATTTTTAAATCGTTTTACAATTTCAATATCGGGAACCTGCGGAAATGGCAACTGTTGAAAGTTCCAGTCCGTTCCTTTGTTGGACTGATAGTACTGATTTTCGTAAGTAGTGTCCATTGCAGATTCAAACAACCCATGTGTTGTTGGTTGCCCGATCCACCATGTATGTCCGGTCCGGTATTTTGGCATTTCGGATCCAAAGGACACACGAAATTTTTCGTCACTGATATTCTCGTAACCTTCTTTCCAGGTAGAATCATTATAACCCGCCCACCCCTGGGCAGTAAACATGAAATCCACGCCTTGTGCAATGCATATTTTTCTGACAAGCTTCAGCATGGCAGTGTCGGGCTTCAGATCCGTATATAAATGATCATGGCCATCGCCATTGTACCAGCCTGCTTTTTTTAATGCGTACCATGCATTAAGTGCTATCGTAGTATCAATCTCATTATTCTCAATGATGAAACTGAACTTTTCTGATAGATAATCTATTCCGTGAAATATTTCGATTGTATACTGACCGTTTTTCAGTTCCTGAAAAAAAGTACCGTCTTCTTCAGTAAAAAATCCTTTCAGTTTGTTGTAATAGGAATTGTAAACATAACCGGTATCGTCCGTGATCACGATCCGCGCGGGAAGTGGTTTTTTTGTTTCAGCATCAATAATTGCGGCCCTTATGCCCTGGGAGCTTGACCGGGAAGAAATAATCAGAAGGGAAAAGATAAATAATATTGCTTTCATCGATCGGCTATGAACTTCTAGAACTTCAATTCACTCCACCCTGCCCTGTATTTTCTTTTTACGAATTGATTGGCGGGCTCAAAATTCTTCACCTTCATATTTTTAGCATCCCATTCGAGCGTGATACCACGACCCGGGTAGCTGAAACTTCCATCCTGTTTTTTCTCACGGTAATTAAGACTTAGCAATGCGAGATTGCCCATCAACACTGATTCACTTAGGGGACCTGCGTAGTCTTTAAAGGGAGAACTTGTAACGCCTTTTCCATAGCCCGCGATTGCGGCGTTTACCCATTGTATGTAATGACCATTATAACTGTTTTCAACACGCGGATATTTCTCTGGAACTTTTGTTTCATTCGTTAATGACGTTGGTAACAACTGTGGGTTGGCGCCATAATAGTCACACATCATTTTACCTTTGGTACCAACAATCAGTGCCCCGTTTGTACCGCCACCCATCAACTCATTTGATTTCAATTCTTCCGGTCTTTCAGGCATAAGGCCGCCGTCCATCCAAATAAGCTTGATATTCTTTCCATTTTTCATGTTGTAATTAAATGTAAGTAGTGACGACACGGGTCCGCTTTCAGGGTAATATGCCTCAGTAAACATACCGGACCATATGGTACTTGCACTTGCCTGGACGGACGTTGGATATCCGAGTTCCAGAATCTTGAATACCGGGCCGATGATATGGCAGCCCATATCGCCGAGAGCTCCCGTTCCGAAATCCCACCACCCACGCCAGTTGAACGGCACCAGGTTCTCGATAAAATTATGATGGTGTGCCGTTCCAAGCCAAAGATCCCAGTCGAGACCCGAAGGAATTGCAGCTGCTTTTGTTGGCCATGGAACACCCTGCGGCCAAATGGGCCGGTCGGTCCAGCAATACACCGTGTGTGCATCACCAATGATGCCGGCATCATACCATTCCTTCATTAGCTTTTGTCCATCGTGCGATGAACCCTGGTCGCCCATCTGTGTTACTACCTTGTACCTGTCTGCAGCTTCTGTTAGTATACGCGATTCATAAATATCATGGGTAAGCGGTTTCTGAACATACACGTGCTTGCCCATCTGCATGGCAAAGAATGCGACGATGGCATGATTGTGATCAGGAATACCTACAGAAACCGCATCAAAATTCTTTCCCTCCTTTTCATATAGTTTGCGCCAGTCCTTATAATATTTTGCCTTAGGAAATTTCTTTCGCGTCTCCGCACTTTGCCTGTCGTCTACATCACACAAAAACGCTATCTCAGCATTGGGACTTTTTGAGTGTTGAGTAACGTCGTCACCGCCTTTTCCTCCTGCTCCCACTCCTGCGATCAGTAATTTATCGCTAGGGGCAACATACCCCCGGCCGAGCACATGCCTCGGTACAATAAAAAAACCAGTTGCTGCAAGAGCTGAATTCTTTACAAATTCACGCCTGTTATGTTTACTCATATGGAAGTGGTTAATAAAAATAATTAATAAATGTTTTAAGGCGACAGCGAATTAATGCTTTGCAGCAATTTACTTTTCTCCTGTTCCTTATCTTTTTGCCATTGTTCAAGCAATGACCGGCTTTCATTTCTTTTCGATTCATCAGATTCCTGATCGAGATATTGCTCAAGAAGGCGTATGGCACTTATCCTGTCCATGAAATTTCCTGTTTCGTCGCTAATTCTCTTCAACTGCTCACCTGATTTTTTTTTCTCCCACTTATTCAGAAAATCAATTTCTTTTATCGTTTTTCTTCCGCTATGGATCTGCTCGTCGCTCAATGGCCTTACATGCATAAATGAATTCAACTTTTCACTTTTATCTTTCTCAAACTTTAATGCGTGTTTGCTCCCATCATTTTTGTTACTGAAAGATTTCCGGAGACTTTTCAGTTGAGTTTCTATTTTTTCCGGATCATATTTTTTCTGCCATTCTACTTTCAGATGATGCAGATTAGTTTCGAGCCAATTGGCGAAACCGGGCGGAACAATGTACTCACCGTTTTTAATTTTATTGAGCGCGAGTTGAAGATCCCTGATACTTCCGAGCAGCCTGTAATTTTCTCTGAAAAATCTGTTCACGGGCGTTCCTGACCAAACGCCAATGGCCCTCATCTTCTTTATCGTGGTTCGAACCTCGTGAATCTTTTCTTCATTAAACTCAGGTGACACTTCACCCGCGAGCTTTATTACTTTTTTGCCCGACTTCAATATTGTTTCATATGGATCTTTTATATCAATGACTCAAGCAATTGCTTATACGATGCAATGAAGAATGCGAACGCTCCCTTCCAGTCGGTAACGCTATGCCATTTACCTATTTTCAGGTAGTTGCCGTCATGCGTAATGTCATTTTTATTTTTTAGTTCATGTACAGGAAGGTAATTGTCCTGTTCAAAATGATGTTGCCAGGGATCTTCGCTTACTCCAAAATACCAGGATTCAAGGCTGCCGTCTTTGATATGGCTCTGAATACGCTCCTCAAACATCTGTTTATATTTTCCACCCAGCAGCAGGTGGATGCTGAAGCTGTTACCCCACCAGAAGAAGGTTCGGATCGCGAAAGTATCGTTCTGCTTAAAGAACCTCGGTTGATCGAGCATTACATATGGCAGCTGCCTGTAATGTTCACCCCTGTAAATTTTTGGTGATACCGTTGTTATTTCGGCCGGAACATACTCTGCATATTCTTCGAGCATTCCTGAATATATTTCGCTCAGTGCACCAAATACTCCTACCACTTTTCCAATCACGCGGTGCTTGGTGAGTAGCCACGAAGCATTTTCAACAAGAGCCGATTCGTCTGGAGTCAAATAAAAATCGGGGTGCATCGCATTTGTATTTATGGAACAAGTTTCAACAACATTCCCGGTCCTTCCGTAATTGCGTAAATGTACCCGTCGGGTCCTTCAGCAATATCCCTGAAGCGGGCGACGTCATTAAGCAATTTTTCTTCCTTTACATAAGTTGTGCCATTCAGTTGCACACGTGCAATGTGCTTCAAGGCTAATTCTCCAATCAGCAGATTACCCTTCCACTCAGGATATTTGTTGCTCGTAACGATCATCGATCCGCATGGCGCAATTGATGGAACCCAGTAATGCGTTGGATTGGTTACTCCAGGCATTTCCTTTTTATCCGTGAGTATGGTGCCATCGTAATTAATACCGTAACATGTTAAAGGCCATCCATAGTTTTTTCCCTTTTCGATCAGGTTAAGCTCATCGCCGCCACGCGGACCGTGCTCTATTCCCCAGATCCTGTTGTTTTCTTTATCATAAATAAGCCCCTGCGGATTGCGGTGGCCATATGACCATATAGATTTTTTTGCTCCCGCTGTGTTTACGAATGGATTGTCGTCGGGCACAGTGCCATCGTCTTTGAGCCTGTGAATTTTCCCATGATCATTGTTCAGTTCCCAAACTTTTTTCATTGTGCCTCTTTCTCCTGAACTGAAGAACATATAATTGTCTTTATCAAAGATTATCCTGCTGCCAAAATGATAATCGGCATCCAGGTATGGCCTGGCTTCAAACAGTTCCTGTTTATCTACAATATTATTTCCATCGAGTTTGAACCTTGTTATCGTGGTGGTTGCGCCTCCTTTAACCGGCTTTGAATATGAAATATATATCCATTTGTTCTTATCATAGTCAGGATGTAACTTGATGTCGAGGAGCCCGCCCTGTCCGCTGTCTGCAACTTCAGGTACGCCGCTGAGCTTTTCGCCCGTGAACTTTCCAGCTTTGAACACCAGGATCTGACCTGCTTTCTCAGTAATCAGCATTCTGCCGTCGGGCAGCCAGGCCATTCCCCATGGGTTTTGAAGGCCCTGGTACAGCGTATCTGTTTTAATTTTTGAAACCGACGCGGTACTGTCGGTATCTTTCCCGGAGTGATTATCGCCGGCGGAAGTGTGACATGATGTTATAATTAATAAAGCAGCAAATCCTGAAATGAGTGTGTTTCTTATCATAATTTTATTATAAGTAGGTGAATTTAGCCAAAAACTAAAATCTGGTCATGAAAATCATCACTATTACATTTAGCCCGTGTATCGACAAAACCACCTCAGTTCCGGATTTTATACCCGAAAAAAAGCTGAGATGCGCCCAGCCCATGTACAATGCAGGCGGCGGTGGCATAAACGTTTCGAGGGCTATTACCAAGCTTGGCGGCAGTTCAATTGCGATCTATCCATCGGGGGGATGTACCGGTGCACTGTTCGACCGGCTGCTGGCGGATGACGAGGTGCCGACGAAAGTTGTCCGTTCCGTTAATGAAACGCGTGAAAATTTTATTGTTGTTGAGGAATCGTCAGGTAAACAATACAGGTTCGGTATACCCGGGTCACCTCTTACCGAAGATGAATGGAAGCAACTTATAAGCAAAATTGAAGAGGAAGATGACGTGGATTTCATTGTTGCCAGTGGCAGTTTGCCGCCGGGTGTTCCACCTGATATATATGGAAAGATCGCCGCGATAGCAAGAAATAAGAAGGCCAAGCTGGTTGTAGACACGTCGGGGGAAGCATTAAAAAATGCAATTAATGAAGGTGTTTACCTTGTCAAACCAAATCTGAATGAACTGGGAATGCTTACGGGAAAGCCGGTTGCAAGCGCAGCACAGATCATTGAAGCTGCGCAGCAGATCGTTAATGAAAAGAAATGCAGCGTCGTAGTAGTGTCTATGGGAGGTGCCGGTGGCGTTATTGTGTCAGAGGATCATGCAGAAAAGATACCGGTTCCCAAAGTTGAACTGAAAAGTACTGTTGGTGCGGGCGACAGCATGGTGGCAGGAATTGTGCTTTACCTTTCCCGTGGCGCTGATATTTATGAAGCAGTTCAGTATGGTCTCGCATGTGGAACAGCCGCAACGATGAATCCGGGAACAGAACTCTGTAAAAAAGAAGACGCCGACAAACTGTTCAAACAAATAAAAGATTTGTGCGCAGTGAAGACTTAATAAAATACGTCGCTATAACGGTCCATTTCTCCTACTGATACAAAATGCCTGGAAGTTTTTTCCATTACATCTTCCATTTTAAACGGCAGATTATTCATATCATCTTCATTTTCCTCTGCATTCCTGTCGACGAAGATGACATCCGAGTCATTAACTTTCGATACCACTTTCTGAATACCTGGTGAATACATTATTTCCGACTGAACAGGTATATGGCTCGCCTTACATCTTTTTTCAATAAATCTTATCTCTTCCTGCACAATGTTTTTTAATCCCTTTTCTGCTTCCCTCTCACCCGTTAATTCCTCTGCTTCATCAAGATCGTTGGGAAAAGGATACCCTTCTTCGGGCATTTTGCCTGGAACCAAAAACAGTGCGCGCAATGATCCTTCATTATCCTTAGCCCAGTTAATTGCGTAATCAATAACATGATATGGCAATGCTGCTCCTGTAAGCAATAATGTAGCGATACTCATGATACAAAAATTTTGTTGTTCAAAGTTCGGAATATTACACGAAATAATGTTCCATGTTTTTCAATGCATGGTTGTTTGCTTCTATAATTTTCGCGTCATTATTTTTATGTGATCACCGTTTCACTTCCGGCCAGTTACTTTCGGCTGAAGTTTTTTTTAGAAGTTTTAACCGATGCCGGCACCTCTCGTACAACCTGTTTTGGTTTCTTGTCTTTTCTGAATCCAAGAAACGTTGCAGGCTTGCGGATGCGGCCGCTTTTTGTCCACGTAGCAAATTCGAAGTTTGCGACAAGCTCAGGCTTTACCCAATGAATAACGGCTCCTTTCGTATCGAGAACCGGGTTAGCAAACGGCGATTCGTGGGTTTCAAGCGCCTTCAATTGTTTAAGTATGCCGGGCATTTCTTTTTGCTTGTAGCCACCTCCCGACCTTCCTATCCATTTCAATTTCTTTCCCTCATACGCACCAAACAGCAGGGATCGGAACGCTCTTCCATTCTCCGATTCGGCCCAGCCACCGATCACAAATTCCTGCCTTTTCTTTGTAGGAATTTTCAACCATTCGTAACTTCTGACGCCAGGCAGATATTCACTGTGTTTTTTCTTTGCAACAATGCCCTCAAGATTTATTTGAAGCATATGTTTGTACAATCCTTCTCCATCATCAAACGACTCGCTGAACTTTAAAACTTTATTTCCCTTTACAATCTTTCTTAGTATTTCTTTCCTTTCGATCAGCGGTAGATTCATCAGATTATAACCATCCAGCCATAAAACATCAAACACGCAGTATGCTATGGGAGAATTGTGACCGTTGTATAATTGAAGT
>DASTIZ010000224.1:0-5604 GCA_035717045.1 Chitinophagaceae bacterium | reverse complement strand
GAGTCGGCAAGAAAACGCACCCGGGCAACTCATCTTTCTTGAGCGATGTAGCCACTGAACAAAAAATCCACGAAGGTCTCAATTGCAAAAAATTAAATATTCCTCTGTCCTTGACGGCTGTCATTGTTTACCGTATATGATTGCCTTAACTTTTGACGCTTGTTAACCGGGTATTTTGAAACATTTATTAATCGGTGAAGTATAACGAATCAAAAAATATAGCTGGCCGCGGGATCGCAATTGATTTCATAATTACAAATGCAAACCCATAAACATCATAAAGTTAAGGCGGAGACTGGTCGCTGTGTAGAAACCTTGTTCAGGGTCACTTTTAGTAACCAGATCCACTTAATTCAAATTGCAGACAATAAAGCCAATAGCATCATAACCATCAATGCATTAATCATCACGGTGCTGATAGGATTATCCGGCTATGGGTCTGTCACGCAGCAGATTGGTTTCACTTCGATGAATATGATCCTGCCAATTATCCTTTTGCTATTGACCTGTTGCTTTTCTGTAATCTTTGCTTTGATGGCCACACAGCCCCGCTTTGTGAAGTCAAAAAACAAAACGCCAGGAAAAAAATCAGACAGCCTGCTGTTTTTTGGATCTATTCCGGATAGAACGTTGGATGCTTACCTGGCGGATATGGATGAATTAACTCATTCTCCCGATTCAGTCTATCATGCCATGGAGACAGAAATCTATAATCAGAGTAAGGTGCTCACCCGGAAATATAGATTACTGAGAATTGCTTTCCTGGTTTTCACATATGGTTTTATCAGTACTGTGTTGGCATTCATAATAAGCTTTCTGTTTGTCTTTTAGCTGGGCGAAGAAACTTGTTCCACTGCCAGGTTTTTGAATTTTTATCCATGTGATTGTTGGACTGAAGCACGCAGGAACCTTAAAAAATATCAATAACGCGTCCAGGTTAGAAAGACATTCAATTAAACTGCTTACTCACCGATCACCTTTATCAATGTGCCCTGGGACAGATTATCTGTTAGCTGTAATCCGTTTAATACAGCATGTTCTTCCAGTCTTGCACCCGGCACATTGTTCTGAGCCAAAAATGTTGATAATGTCATCGTGCTGCCAACAGTTTTGATCCTGATGCGCTGTGGCTTTTTATTTATTTTAGCAGGGTCAGTAAGGGGCCGGAATGCCTGCATGGTATTAGTGAACGTTGCGAAATAATTATTGAAATCAGTAATCGTGGACACACCGATCAGGTGATAGAAATTCCCGTTATACTGGATAATATAGGACAGGGTTCTCAATGTTGGCTGGCCCTGTTGCTCTGGTTGCTGATCAGCAACCAGGTAAATAGCTGACAAGCCATTCACAGTAATATTTCTTGTCTCCACCGGAACAAGTTTATATTGTTGTGTGATATTATTAACAGCTTCCTGCAATGAGGCGCCTGGCGCCAGCATCAGCATCATCAGTGCTTTCCCGTCTTTTGGAGCCATCTGTACTCGTTGCGGTGTATTTTGATAATTCCAGTTTACCGGTATCGGGAATTGAAATTTCAAGACAGGGTGATAGAACATATTGTTTTCCCTGTAACCTTCCCTTGGATCTTCCCCATAAATCAATCCTTCTATTCTTCTCAGGTATGTGTTACGATTTACAATTGGGGAATTAAGATTGAGTTTTTTTCTCCAATCGTCTGCTAATTTATTCACTGTAGTATACCGATCGGCCGGGTTTGGATGCGTGGACAGGAATTCCGGAAGTTCTGCAGCTTCAGTACCGGTAGACTGTCTTTCCAGGGTCCTGAAGAACAATGCCATTTGTTTTGCATCATAGCCGATTTTCGATGAATATTCCACGCCAAGTTCATCTGCTTCCCGCTCAGCATCCCGGCTATATTTCAGTAACAGTAGCTGTGCACCTGTTGATGCAAGTTCAGCAAAACGCGCAAGTTCAGGATTAATGATAATGCCCGCAATAATACCTAGCTGAGCAAGGATTGCATTTCGCTGCTGCGCAACGGAATGACGATAGGAAATATGCCCGATCTCGTGACCCAGCACGCCGGCAAAATCCGCCTCACTATTAAAAAAGCCAAGGATACCACGGGTAAAATAAACATACCCGCCCGGTGTGGCAAACGCATTGACCGCTTCTGAATTCAATACCCTGAAGGTATGTTCAAGTTGGGGGCGATATGATATTGCAGCCATTTGTTTTCCTTTTGACGTGATAAAATTTTGAATGGCAGTGTCTTCATACAATCCAAACTGTGCGATGATCTGTGGATCAGCTTCTTTTCCCATTGCTATCTCCTGTGCTTCGGACATAAGAACAACTTGCTTGCGACCGGTCACAGGGTTTCTTGCACAATCTGACAACATAGAAGCGGTGACTAATAAACAGCTGATGAGAATATACCTTTTCATACCCGGGAGGTTTTGTGTGATGAATAATTACTTGATTTTACATGCATATTGAATGCCATAATTGCCGTTTGTTGTCCATAGTGCATCGGTCAAGAGGCGCCGGGAAAAAAAAGTGATGGCTTCAGTTCTCACCAAAACCATCATGGTTACCTTTTTTCAGGCAATTAGATCACTTAAACATCCCTTTCACCTTATCAACAATTCCTCCTCCACCGGCAAAAATCGATTTTAGATCATTGAAATCAACATCGCCATCCCCATCTTTATCCAACTTTCCCCCACTGAATTTATTAAGCATTTCCTGCATGTTAAACCCACTTGTTTTATTACCACTCAGTTTGTTGAAGATATCCTGGATATTAAAACTCTTATCTGAAGGATCAGCAGTTTTAGTGGCCAGTTGCTGCATCGTTTGAGGAACGACGGCGGCAGCAGTTTTGCGGGCTTCGGCAGGTGCTATACCGATGTTATTCTGGAGATCCTGCGCATAGTTATTAGTTGCTTGCTCCACAAGTTCCGGAGATCCCTGTTTGCCATTCTTAAAAAAAGCGAGTACATCACTTACTCTTCCTTTGTCAAGGGCATTTTTCAATGTTGACATAATGGAGCTTCCTGCTGTCTCAACAGCTGCTTCATTTTTTTCATTGGGGATTGTAGGATTGGTGATAATAGCATCGCCCGCATTCTGACGAACGAGATTGACAAGATTTTCAAACATGATAATAATTTTTAAAATGAAAAATTTAATTCCGGCTGGTGGAGCTGCAATAGAATTACCTGTCCGCATCCAACCTGAAGGATACTTTACAGATAACGCCGTAAGAAAGGGGCTTGCCGTCCTTTACATGGACTTTAAAATCTTTAACATAGACCGAGTCAATATTGTGAATCGTTTTGGAAACTTCAGTAATACAGTTTTTAACGGCATCATCAAAGCTTTTTTCAGAGGAGGCAATGACCTCAATTACTTTTACAATAGGCATAAGGTTATTTCTTTGTATCAAAAGGTAGCGAAACTTCGTTGCCGGATGAAAAATAGTTTCAGGCAGTGCGGTTCACGTGCCTAAATCCAACCCCTTTGTCCGATAAGAACCCGGCAAGTGATGCGTGAGGTCACGAACCATGGCAGTTTTGGAAAAAATAGTTACTGCCGCAATAAATGATGCCCAACTTAAATAATGGATACGTTGCCCCTTGGATGACCTTACGCAATTGCTAAGAGCAGAACCTGACAAGAGTCATAACAAATATTATTTACCGTCATCCCAAATGATAAAAAATATACTTAGTTTCTTCAGGAATTTTGTTTGCCGGACCATTTGATTGGTAGTTAATTCCCCGAAACGCGATCTTTATTTGAACGCATCAGTCGTATGCTGCTCATCTGTATTTGGTAAGGTATATTACTTAACCTTAAAATTATTTTTTATGAAACTTTCTCCTAAACTGCTGACTACATTCGTATCAATTGCAATCATGGCTTTGACTGCCTGCCAAAAAGAAACCAAATCTGATTTTATCAATGATGATTTGAGTAGTTCAGCATTAAGATCAGCTGCCGCCAATGAGAACAATACCAAAAAGGAACGTGAAATTCTTTTTGTCAGTAATCGGGATGGCAATGATGAAGTGTATGCGATGAATGCAGACGGCTCTAACCTGGTACGACTGACATTTAATACTGTACCGGATGGAAGAGCCACCTGGTCTTCCAACGAACAACATATAGCTTTCGCTTCCGGCGTCAGCGGGAACAGAGATATTTTTGTGATGAATGCCAACGGAAACGGTTTGGGCAATATTACCAATACACAGGGCAACGATGAAGATTGGCCGGAATGGGCGCCACGGGGAAATCATATTATATTTTCCAGTAATAGGGATGGTAACCATGAAATTTATCTTTATAATTCAGATGACGAATCAACTACCCGCTTAACTAACAGGACACCGGATGATAAGTGGCCAACCTTTTCCCCTGATGGTAGTAAGATCGCTTTCCAATCAGATTTAGGAATAGCCGCAGGCCGAACCGATATATTTGTAATGAATGCTGACGGTTCTAACGTGACCCGCTTAACAACCAGCGCTGCATTTGATCAAATGCCTACCTGGTCACCGGATGGGACCAAAATAGCATTTATGAGTGCAAGAGACGGGAATCCCGAGATCTATGTGATGAATGCCGATGGAACATCTCAAACACGGTTGACAAACTTTCCTGGTATCGATGCCCGCCCTTCCTGGTCCAGAGAAAGTGACGTTATTACTTTTACAAGTAGCCGGGATTTTAGCACCAGTGTAACTACCCATTTTGAAATTTACAAAATGAATGGGAATGGCAGCAATGCGGTACGGCTTACAAATAATTTAATAATGGATGATTACCCTTTCATCAAATAGACATTGTACAGCTAATTGATGTGCAAGAATCACAAAAGCAGTAATAAGGTTCGATCTTTTTAGCGTATGAAATCTAAAGATTCAATTACTGATGTTTCGCAATCCGGATTAAACCAGGGACTAAAAGCAACAATTCATTTTTGAATTCACTGTGCAAGTTCGGCTACCTTATCCGCAGCTTTTGTGCAAAACGATTCAAATGCCGCTAAATCCACTTTGTGGATTTTTTTGGATGTCGTAAAATGGACGGATATCATTCCAACTATCTTGCCGTTGCTTGTAATTAGTGGAGTAGATTGCACTGCCCGGATATTGTTTTGTAATGCAAGATTCAAATGCCTGGCAAATGCCCGGTCAGTGGAGAGGTCGTCAATAACGATTGTTGCACCCTTTGCTAATGCCCGTCCACAAACAGATCCATCCTCACAGGTTACGACCTTAAAATGTGATACGAATTCGTCGGAAAGACCAAATGAAGTGGTAATCTCAAGTGTATTGTTTTTCTCGTTTAATAACTGAAGGGTACCTGCTTTTGTTCCGCACATCATCATAGCCTGCTGAAGCAGGTTCTCAAATACTTCGTTGACATCTGTACCATGAAATTTCTTTCGTAAGGTTTCGATCATTGGTTTAATATAATACGAATTTATTTCATTTGACGGCACACTATTTATTTAAAGCAATATTTTTTATGTGGAATTATTTCTACACATGACGGACTTTGCGCCAATAGTAACCGAACTGCGGGTTGGTTTTTCACCCGGGCATTGCTAATAAAAGTTGAAGAGAA
>DASTIZ010000223.1:0-5978 GCA_035717045.1 Chitinophagaceae bacterium | reverse complement strand
TTGCTGCAGGTGCCTTTCATTTTTTCTCTGCATTCATCACATTGAATAAATAACAAATGACAGGCATCATTCACACAGTTTACATGGGTGTCTGCCGGCCTGCCGCATTGATGGCATTGAGAAATGATCTCATCAGTAACCCTCTCCCCGAGCCTTTGGTCAAATACAAAATTCTTTCCATGGAATTTTACAGGCAATCCCTTGTCTTTTGCCTGGTTCACATAATTAATGATGCCACCTTCCAAATGGAAAACATTTTTAAATCCCTTGTAAAGCATGTAAGCTGACGCTTTCTCGCATCGAATACCACCGGTACAATACATGATAATGTTCTTATCCTTATTGTCCTTCATCATCTCCACTGCCATCGGTAATTGCTCACGAAACGTATCAGAAGGAATTTCGATAGCATTTTCAAAATGACCTACTTCATACTCATAATGATTGCGCATATCGATCACAATCGTTTCTTTATCATTGGTAAGTTGATTGAATTGTTCAGCATTTACATATTTGCCTTTATTTGCCATATCAAATGTGGGATCATCAATACCGTCAGCGACGATTTTTTTCCGAACTTTAATATCAAGGACATAAAAGCTTTTCCCGTCGTCATCAACGGCAATGTTGAGGCGAATTCCATTCAGCGGCTCAAAAGAATAGAGGTAACGCCGCAATGTATCAAGGTTTGCCGCGGGTAAACTTATTTGTGCATTGATACCTTCTGAAGCAATATAGATCCTTCCTAACACTCCCATCTCTTTTAACTGGCGATAGAGTTCATTTCTGAAAAGATGAGGCTCTTCAATCTTGAAATAACAATAAAATGAAATGGTAATTCTTGGTGTAGGGTCGTTCTTAATACGATCTTTCAGCTCCTTTCGGGAGACGCGATTGTGTAACGCTGCCATAGTTATAAATTTTATCCCGACTTGTCGGGACCCAATTGCAGGTTGGGCAAAATTCTAAAGCGGGGCAAAGATAAAGAAGAAGTCTGAAGACTAGGCCGGAGTTGGAAAAGTCTTTATGATTGCTGAGGCTGGTGTGTTCATCGGACTTCAGACATCAGACCTCAGACCTCAGTCTCTAATCGTCAGAACGACTGCGACCGCCCAGTCCTCTCACAAGACCAATACGGAAATTGCTGTCAAATTTTTCTCCATCTTTCTGTGACCAGTAATAATCAATACGGATGAATTTCAAGATGTTTTCAAGGCCTATGAACAATTCTGTGTAATCTGTTCTACCGTAATGAAAAGCATTTACGCCTCCCACCAAATACCAATTCAACTTTCTGAATCCCGGAATTTTATTTGTCAAAAATCCATTGAAGTGATGTTCGACATGACCGAGTGCATAGAACTTTGCAGTATTGCTGAACTGGTAGATCGGTAAAATCTGGAAACTGTTCAAATATTCAGTCGCTAATCTCGAAATATTGCCGTTGAAGTGCTGGTAATCGGGCACTTCAACTTTATTCTTTTCAATAAAACCACCCATGCCAAGCCTGTAGCTCAGCACTCCAATTAATTTCAACCGCCAGATATCGGTTACCGCGAAACGCCATTTGGTATAATCCACATCACTTCCTACTATCTCATCAAAAACACGGGTATATCCAATTGAAAATGCCGGCCACCGTGAACCGATGTTGATCTTTTGATCGGGCAACTCAATATACTTTGCACCCGGTTGCCAGGTTATCCCAAAATTCAAAGTAAACGCCTGGTGACGTTTAATATTTTCTGATACTAACTCCTCCGGATAATTTGGCGTGAATTGCCTGTCCTTGGGATTAAAAAAGGAATAGTCTGTAGTGTTATCCAGCGGCATCCTGTCCTGGTAATCGAAGCCCACACTCCACGTCAACCCATCACCGATTCCTTTTGTAAATGATCCACGCAAATACCAGGCTTCATAGAGCTTTAATAAATTTCTCCGGCCAATCAGTGTGGCCAGCGTATTACTCCTTGCTCCGATCGGGCTTGCATTATTGAACTGGAAAACCCTTTTGCCACCCGATATGCTTATTGAAGACACATATTTCTTTCCATACGTATAGGTGGAACCTATCCAGGCATTGATATGGTGATTGCTAAATCCATATCGCAAACTCGGGCTGATCCGTATACTTCGTCTTCCTACAGTAGAATCAAGCCGCCTGGTCCAGCTTCCGCTTGCATTCAGCACGACCCCCTCAACAATATTATAACTTACCTGCTCAGTCAGGGATCGAAAATAATAACTCTCTTTCTTTTTCTCATTACCGAAACTCTGACCGGTTAACAATATCCCGCTCAACGAGATCTTATTATTCACACGATCGATTGAATCAAGATAGGTAGGATTCTTTGTCAGTTGCTCAAGGCTGTCTTTCTTTCTATAATCTTTTATTTCTTCATCCAGCAATTTCATGGGGCGTGTATCATCCCAGAATGTCTCGGTTTTACGATTGGCGCTGTCGGTATATTTCAGTATCGTATTGTCAAAATAATTCCTTTTGAACTGAGGATCAGGGTCAAATTTGGAGTACACGTTTACAAAACTGCCGTAAGCATCTACACCAAACATCTTTATTGACGGGTAGATAGCCTGGTTGTGCAACACCCACAAACTATCGCTATAAGGAATATAAAGTTGCTCGATCGTCAATGTGTCGAGATACTCCATTTGCGATTCTTTCAGCAACACGAGCCTTAAGGAGTGAATACGCCATTCTTCGTCCACGATATTTATGTCGCCTGTAAACAACGGTTCGTATTTTCTTTTTGGTGTTACTTTAATACGATTGATTTTTTTTCCATCCTCAAAAAAAGCACCGACAAATTTATATTTATAGTAATTCCTTGCATTATCAGAAATCGGTGAAATAAAACCACGGGGATTCAAGCTGGTTCCGATCTGTACATTATTTTCATACATCGAATAGAATTGAGGGGCTGCCAACCCATAACTGTTGCTTTTGCCGCTGACCTTCGAAGAATGCACTTCCACCTTCCTGTGATTAGGTTTCTGTACGGAATAAGTTGAAATCGTTTCCGACAAATAAATGATCCTGTTCTTGCTGGTATCGCCGTCCTGAAAATCAACTTTCTGCCCGAGTATCTTCTTCGGATAATCACGCAATCTCATTATTCCTTTTGTGTAAACTTCACAAACAAATTGATCAAGCTGCTTTTGATAAACAGGGCGCATTCTTATCGCATTCCTAATAATTTCATTCGCCGGGTTACCGCCCGACTGAATGATAACCTCTTCCATAGTAAGATCAACAGGAGTAATCACGAAATCAACCGTAATGTCCTTGTCACCGACCGTTATGGTTTTAATATCCCGCTTATAGTTGACATGCTGACAAATAAGTGTATAAGTCCCCGGGGATAGATTCAAAAAGAATTTCCCCTCATTGTTGCAGGACGTGCCGCCTTTCCTGTCTTTTATGTAAACCGACGCATTGGGCATAGGGTCCCCCTTATCATCCCTTACGGTGCCGGATACGGTTTGAGAAAAAACAGAAAGCGAGAAAAAAGTTAACAGCAAAAAGGAAAAGAATATTTTCATAGTGTTGGTCATCAAATATTTTTTTTGGGTGATGAACGAAGGTAACTTCCACTCAATGCAGCAAATCCTGCGATCAGGCCTGCTACAAGAGCGGTTATTATGATGAGAGCCCATTTCGATCCGCCCAGCGGCAGAAGCGATGCGATCTTGCGTGACATTACTCCACCGTTGGCACTATCAATCCACAAAGTAAGCACGAACCAAAGGATGAATAAGCCAAGAAATCCCGCCAAAAATGCTTTACCAGCCCGTTGATGCACCAGTAATGCCACCAATAATGCAACAAATGCAAACGACCACCATAGGGAAATGTAGATCCCGGCAATAAAACTTAATAAGGCAGTTAATATTGTTGCAATGAGGAATTTCATTTTTTATATTAAGCTTTTTCGAAGGTCATTTTCCATTTTACTCGTTTATCGAGTTTATCACCGGCATGCATAAACCATATTTCATAGTATTTGCCCGCAGCCCATTGATCAACAAAAGAGTCATAGTATTTACTGCCTGGGTTACCGCTTTGACCACCGGGATAAACTCCGTAAGCTTCGATTTTATCTGTTAAATGAACAATCATTTTCCAGCTCGGACCATGACTGTGTTGTGTGGCGTTGATAACATGTGTACCGCCTCCAATAGGCAACGATGGCCTTGCAAATGGCATAGCTGAAGTTCTCAGTAAATGATAGATGGTTGTGTTTTTATGTTTACCCCATGCAAGCATATGCTCTTTGTCTTCATTCATTAATTCAGGCGTTGCCTTTTTCAATGCAGTGGTAACCATATCATTCAATGTCTCCTCTTCCGGCGTGTTGACGTTATCCACATATTTGAAACTGCTATCTTTTAATAATGCTTCTACAAGGGTTCTTTCAGAAGGCATTAATCCTTTTGCCTTCCCCAATTCATCCTTCCAGATCAATACTTCAAGACTATCAAACCATACCTGGTAAACCGTGGCTCCCTTTTCATCAAAGTCATTCTTGAGATTCCAGCTGCGAACCATATCCACCATCTTCTTTTCATCAGCGGATAATTTTGGTTCATCCACGTATCTTAATAACAAGGGCCGCATCATTTGCGCAAATGAATTATAATTTTCATTATGCAATTTCATCATGTCCTGCGGCGTTACCTGCTGCATTTCGCTTAGCCTCCGATTGATCGTGTAACCCCGATAGAGATCATATTTACCGGGAATAAAATAGGGGTAAGCCGAATCGGCCGGGCGCTGATTGGCGCTGCTTACAAATCCTCCTGGGGGGTTTATAACATGCGGGTTTTCTTCCATTGGAATATATCCCTGCCACATGTAACTACTATCATACCCCGGCATCACATATACGCCTTGCCTGTCCCACAATGCAGGCATGCGACCCTGCTGCCAGATAGCAATGTCACCACGTTTAGAAGCAAAGACCATATTTTGCGAAGGGCAACTGAAATATTTAATAGCATTTTGATAGTCATCAAAATTTTTTGCACGGTCCAGGTAATACCACATTAACAACTCATTTGACGGATCATGCGCCGACCATCGAACAGCAAGACTCTTTTCCCTGAAAGAAACCGTATCTGCCGGGAAACTTTTATCATACATGACGGGGCCAAAAACGGTATAAGCAACTGTATCGATAAAATCAGGCTTGCCTCTTACTTTTATTCTTTCAGGACGCATGACAGCATTCTTCCAGGTACTGTCAAACCAATACTGCTGGCGACTGTCATCCTTGAATTTTATCTCATAATAATCCCTTACGTCACGTTGTGAATTTGTAAAGCCAAAAGCTATGTTGTCATTAAAACCGATCACGATGCCCGGAATGCCCGGGAAACTGACGCCGTATGCATTCATCGTAGAGGTGCTTATTTGCATTTCATACCATATAGAAGGAAGTGAAAGTTCCAGGTGAGGATCATTACATAGGATCGGAGCGCCACTTTTGGTTTTGATTCCCGCTACGGCCCAGTTATTACTTCCGTTGTTGGGATTGGGTTGATACAGATCCACCAATTGAGCCGTATCTCTTTTGCCAAGATACACTGAATCTGCGTCAACGGGTTTCACCGGCACGATCGATGGTGGCGGAAAAACGGTGCCGTTTGGTACAATAGCGCTTAAAGAATCCGGCACTTGTGGAAACAGGACCTTTAACTCATCATCACTGAAAAAGCTTTTAGCATTTGTGAGTGGGAGGTCATCAACATTGCCTGCCAGTGTTTCCGTCATCTGTTTTACAAACAAAGCAGATTTCAGGCTGGTCCAGGTTTCGGGTTTATAATTAAGTAATTTATACTCTACCGGAAGCTCACTTTCTTTTAATGAAGTTATATAAGAATTTACCCCGGCCGTATAGGCATCAAGTATTGCTTTTGTGTATTGATTGGCTTCAATTTCTTTAAGCATATTTTCGGCG
>DASTIZ010000222.1:0-7491 GCA_035717045.1 Chitinophagaceae bacterium | reverse complement strand
CATATGGGTCATATATGTCAAACAGGAGAGTCATCTATTCGTCGAATGTGACTTATATGACTTATATGATCCATAGGACCTTTAGACTCATCTGCTAAATCAACCACTCTATTTCTCCGAATTCAAATCGTTCTTCAATAGATTGCTGAGTGATCAATTGCCCTGTTTCTGAAACACCTCTTATTGTGGTTTCGAAAACACGACTACCCTTTTTCAGTTTTACCATTTTATCTTTTTTGTAGAGATGTTCCTGGTAGTAATTGAAAAGATCTTCAAAGTTTTTTTCTGGGAGTAAACGATAGTTTTTATCAAGGATGTTGCAAAGTCCCCGCGCCAATTCAAGCGGCTCATATGTCTTGCCGGTAATTTGTTTTAACGAAACAGGGTTTGGCAGATCTGCCGGAAATACCGTTTGATTGATATTTATCCCAACTCCAATCACTGCCCAATGCCAATTGGCAATTGCCGGTTTCTGACTGCCGACTGCCGACTGTGAGCTACGGACAACATTTTCAATCAGTACTCCGCCTGCCTTCCTGTCACACCAGTAAAGATCATTGGGCCATTTTATTTTTGTTTCATTGCCTGCAAATGATGAAAAAAAATGGTGGACACTCACGGCGGCAAACACGCTCAATTTAAATTGATCGCTAACCCTCAATGGGAAAGGATTTAACAGAACGCTAAGAGCAATATTTGACGCCTTTTCAGACGTCCATGTTTTTCCCCTTTGCCCTTTTCCCGCAGTCTGATCGTGAGTAAATATCACCATACCGTGCTGAGGCTCATTCTGTCCCTCCGTCAGTTGATGTTGGTGAATAAGACCCATGGCATATTTGTTGGTGCTATCAATTGATTGCAGCTCAATAAAGGGTGTTCCTATGGGATTACCGGCAAATTGTAGTGGCAATTAATTACTATTTTTGACAAAATAAGTCAAGTTTCTGGTTACTGGTTGCTTGTTACTAAAATGAATGGGTCTTAACCAGGAAAGGAAACAAGTAACCTGGCAACAAAAACGTCTAACCTTAAAAACAAATTATTGGAACAATTGTCAGTATTGGCTACACGAAAAAAGAAAAGCACTGTCCGTCTAACAAAGAATTCAAAACTCATAAAAACCATCATCAACGCTATACAGGAGAAAAAGGGTGAAAACATTATTTCACTCGACCTGAGAAAAGTAAATGAAGCTGTTGCCGATTTTTTTATCATTTGTGAGGCAAGTAGCCAGCCGCAGGTGAGAGCAATAGCAGAATTTGTTGAACATGAAATGAAGCAGAAATGTGATGAAAATCCATACCGTCATGAAGGATTAAAAAACCTTCAATGGGTGCTCATCGATTATGTGAATGTGGTGATACATGTGATGCTGCCAGAGACCAGGAAGTTTTATAAACTGGAGGAAATGTGGAGTGATGCTGTGTCAGAAGAGCACGATGAAAACTAAAGATCTATTTTAAAAGTATATAAATCAAACAGCACTAACGAAATCTGTTCATGCTGGGAAAGAGGAAAGAAAAAAATGTCACAAGAAAATTTTAATAAGAACGATAAATTTCCACGGTTTCAACCAAACCGTGATGAAAATAACAATAAGAAAGGACCGAAGTTCAGTAACTATTGGATTTGGGCAGTATTACTTGCTACCGTGATCGGGTTCGCAATGTTTGGCCCCTTTGCAAAAAGAACCCAAACAATTACAGTCTCCGAGTTCAAGGATATGCTTCGGAAGCACCATGTAGAAAGATATGTAGAGATACCAAACAAGAATGTCGTAAAGGTTTCTATAAAGAAAGATAGCCTGGGACCCTATATGAGCAGGCTGCCAAACAATGCTATCTCAAATAAGAAGGATGATAAGCCACCTCAATTTAGTTTTGAATCCAATGAGCGGTTTAGAGAAGAGATTTTAGACTTCAAAAAACAAAATCCCGATTATTTTCCAAGTGAAATGGATCATGTATATGATCCCTATGTAGCTGAAAAGGACAGTACCTGGTTCTCGGGTATCCTGAATTTTTTGTTACCTGTATTACTATTTCTGGCTATCTGGATATTGTTGATGCGTAAGATGAGCGGTGGTGCCGGTGCGGGCGGTGGCCCCGGTGGAATTTTTAATATAGGTAAATCAAAAGCTACTTTGTTTGATAAAGGAACCAGGGTCAGTATTACGTTTGCTGATGTAGCGGGTCTTGATGAAGCGAAGGTGGAGGTGATGGAGATCGTTGATTTCTTAAAAAATCCAAAGAAGTACACAAACCTTGGTGGTAAAATCCCAAAAGGCGCATTGCTGATCGGTCCTCCAGGTACCGGTAAAACGTTGCTGGCAAAAGCAATGGCGGGTGAGGCGCAGGTTCCGTTCTTTAGTTTAAGCGGTAGTGATTTTGTTGAAATGTTTGTGGGTGTGGGTGCCAGCCGGGTTCGTGATTTATTTAAACAGGCAAGGGAAAAAGCTCCTTGTATCATTTTTATTGATGAGATTGACGCCATCGGTCGTGCAAGAGGTAAAAACGTTATGATGAGCAATGACGAGCGGGAAAGTACGTTGAACCAATTGTTGGTCGAAATGGATGGTTTTGGTACTGATACCGGAATTATTGTCTTGGCTGCGACCAATCGACCTGATGTGTTGGATAATGCACTACTTCGTCCGGGACGTTTCGACAGGCAGATATCAATTGATAAGCCAGACCTGAAGGGAAGAGAAGCCATCTTCAAAGTGCATCTGAAACCAATCAAAATTTCTGATAAGGTAGATATTCATAAGTTGGCAGAGCAGACTCCTGGTTTTGCAGGAGCCGATATCGCCAATGTATGTAATGAAGCTGCATTGATCGCTGCGAGAAAGGGGAAGCAATCAGTTGAAATGGCTGATTTCCAGGATGCGGTTGACAGGGTGATCGGTGGTCTTGAAAAGAAAAACAAGATCATTTTGCCTGAAGAGAAGAAAGTGATTGCCTACCATGAAGCCGGACATGCTATTTGCGGCTGGTATTTTGAACACGCATACCCGTTGTTGAAAGTGACAATTGTTCCAAGAGGAACGGCCGCATTGGGCTACGCGCAGTATACGCCAAAAGAACAATATCTCTACAATATCGATCAGCTGATGGACCAGATCTGTATGACATTGGGCGGCCGTGCAAGCGAAGAAATATTTTTCGGAAAAATTTCTACAGGGGCGCAAAACGATCTTCAGCAGATAACCAAGATCGCTTACTCCATGGTGACAATCTATGGCATGAATGATAAAGTGGGGAATGTTAGCTTTTATGATCCGCAGCAGGAGAATGCGTTTACAAAACCGTATTCTGAAGAAACATCCAAGTTGATCGACCAGGAAGTTCGGAAGTTAATTGATCAAGGATATGAAAGAACAAAGGCATTATTAACACAGAAAAAAGAACAGGTAAGGCTCCTGGCAGAAGCTTTATTGGAGCGGGAAGTATTGTTCCAAAGCGATGTTGAGGCGCTTATCGGCAAGAGACCGTTTGAAGAAAAGAAAGTGCTTGATGTGCCGGTAACAGAATCAACAGCAGAGGAAGCAAAACCGGTTGAGAAACCTGCCGAAAAAAAATCCCCTGAAGAAGGAACGGCGGGCGCCGGTTCGGGAATATTTCCCTTACCCGCATAATTAAAAATCGGGAATGAAATTTTCTCCATCAAAAGAATCAATTCTCAAAAAAATAAGAAAGGCGTTGAGTCATTCAACGCCTCTTCCTTTTCCGCTAAGTGAGAATAATCAGCCGGTATTTCCTCCATTATCAGAAGAGCTTGAAGTTGTATTTGCCGAACAATTCAATTCACTTGGCGGCAGGTTTATTTTTTGTGTGAACAGGCAGGAGCTGGCTTTTCAATTTAATAGTCTGATTCAAAAAAGCGATTGGCAAAAAGTATATTGTAACGAAAACAAGATCCGGGAATTGGTTGGTACATCCCTGGAGGAAAGGTTTACAGATAAAGACCTGGCGGGGTGTGATGTAAGTGTTACCAGTTGTGAATGTCTTGTCGCCCGGACAGGTAGTTTGGTAATGAGTACAGCCCAGTCATCAGGCAGAACTGCCAGTGTGTACGCGCCGATTCATATTTGCATCGCATTTTCCAACCAGCTTGTTTATGATATCAGGGACGCACTGACATTGGTAAAAGACAAGTATAAAGATCACCTGCCATCGCTGATCACCTTCGCTACAGGTCCCAGCCGCACGGCCGACATTGAAAAAACGCTCGTTGTTGGTGTGCATGGTCCAAAGGAAGTTTATTGTTTTTTGGTTGATGCATAGTTGTGTACTTTTAGTGCATGAAAATTCCGGAAACTTACCAGCTTTTTGTGTATGGGTCATTACGCAGTGGTTTTCGCAGCCATGCGTATGAATACATCAGCCGCTATTTTGACCTCGTGGGGAATGCAAAAGTAAAAGGATGCCTTTTTGATCTTGGAGATTATCCCGCTGCCAAGCCGACCAGCGAGAACAAATTCATCATCGGTGAATTGTATTGTATCAGGAATCAAAAAGAGTTTTCCTGGGCCATGGGGCAGCTTGATGATTACGAGGGTGTAAATGTAGCTTATGATGAAATACCGCTTTACCGCCGCGACGTTGTCGATGTACATATCGACGATAGAATAACGAAAGCCTGGATCTATTGGTATCACGGTGATGTAGAAGGGAAACCGGTAATTGAGTCAGGCGATGTGCTGCAGTACCTGGAACAAAAGAAATAATATTATTTCGTGACATTTTCTTTTAATAAAAAAATTTACTTCCTCTCCGATTTTCATCTTGGCGCGCCGGATGCGGCTTCAAGTCTTCAAAGAGAAAGACAGGTTGTTCGATTCTTAGAAGAAATAAAGAATGATGCAGCAGAGATCTTTCTTGTCGGCGACATGTTTGATTTCTGGTACGAATACAGGAAAGTGGTTCCAAAAGGTTATACAAGGTTGCTTGGCAAACTCGCCGAACTATCGGATGCCGGTATCCCAATGCATTTTTTCATAGGTAATCATGATATGTGGATGAAAGATTATTTTCAGAAAGAGCTAAGCATCGCTGTTTATTTTGAACCAAAAGAGTTTGAGAGAAACGGAAAAAAATTCCTCGTCGGTCACGGTGATGGTTTAGGCCCGGGAGACAAGGGGTATAAGTTTCTTAAGAAAATTTTCCGTAATCCCTTCTGCAAATGGCTGTTTGGCATTCTTCCCCCCTACATGGGAATGGGACTTGCTAATTACCTCAGTCGGCGAAGCAGGGCCCAAACGGGAGCTTCCGAAGAAGTTTTTCTTGGTGAAGACAAAGAATGGCTTATTATCTATTCAAAACAGATATTGAAGCAAAAAAATTTTGATTTTTTTGTGTTCGGGCATAGACACCTTCCTATCGATTTTCGTCTTACTGATAAGAGCCGGTATATAAATTTAGGAGACTGGATACGTTATTTTACATATGCCGTGTTTGATGGCAATGAATTGCAACTCAAATCGTTTTTGAATAAGGATGAAAAAATAATCCGGGGATAAATGTTTAAAAGGACATTCATACCAATATTGCTTTTAGTTTCGTGCATAAGCTTGCCGGGACAACCCGATACTTCTTTTCAATTAGTAAAAAAGCTGAAGGGTGATATCGTGGCATTTGCGGCTGACAATTTTGATAACCTGTACCTGCTGAATTCTTCGGATCAGCTTAAGAAGATTAATGAAAAAGGCGATTCTGTGGCTGTGTTTAACAATATCAGGAAGTATGGAAAAGTTGCCCAGATCGATGTTTCAAACCCATTACGAGTTTTGCTTTATTATAAAGATTTTTCAACGGTCGTTGTTCTTGATCGGTTATTGAATATTCGCAGTACGATCGATTTTCGCAAGCAGGATATTTTCCAGGTACAGGCCGTTTGTTTGGCCTACGACAACGGTATCTGGGTCTATGATGAGTTTGACCACAAGTTGAAAAAACTTGACGAGGATGGCAAACTACTTTTTGCTTCAACGGATTTCCGCCAGTTGTTTGATGAAGCGTTTTCATTTACTTCGATCAATGACCAGGATGGTTATCTTTATTTATATGATAAAGAAAAAGGCGTATATGTGTTCGATTATTATGGCACATTAAAAAATATTTTCTCGCTCACCGGGTATAATAATTTTAAGGCTGTTGGAAATTTGATCACGGGTACGCGTAACGATTCGTTGATGAGATACCAGCCGGGTAACCTGGTGATGCAGGAAATAAAACTCCCGGAAAGTTTCAGGAAAGCACAGTCAATCCTCTTTACCTCTACAAAAGCATTTGCTTTAAAGAAGGACGCACTTGAAGTTTACCAGATCAGGTAAAAAGCCCATTTTTATAAATGATTGTTTCGGCTAAATGCATCGGGCCTTTGGCATATTTTTGCAAACTATGAATGAGTTTTTGAACAAATTGGTTTTTGATAACCCGATCTGGAAGTACCTGGTTGTCATTGGTGTAATTCTGTTTGTGCTCATCTTAAAACGTGTTATTTCAAGATATTTTGCCGGACTTATCTATGCTGTTGTAAAGAATATTTTCAAAGGAGTTGATAAGAGATCATTCTCTGACCTGGTGGCCAAACCGCTTGGTATGTTCCTTTTGATATTAGTTTCAATAGTCGCGTTGCACAAACTCACATTTCCTGGTTATTGGGATTTTGAGATTTATAAATACAACTCAAAGGACATCGTTCATACCGCAGGAACGCTTGTGCTGATCATTTCATTCGTCTGGTTACTGTGGCGAATGATCGATTTCATTGCGCTGATCCTGGAAAGAAAAGCTGATCTTACTCCCAGCCCTACCGATAACCAGCTGATCATTTTTTTTAAGGATTTTTTTAAAGTGGTCCTCGGAGTGATTGGCATGCTAATGATACTAAAGGCATTTGGCTTTAATATCAGCAGCCTTATCACGGGGTTGAGCATTGCTACGGCGGCCATTGCGTTGGCACTCAGGGAGAGCCTGGAGAACCTGATCGCTTCGTTTATTATTTTCTTTGACAAACCATTTTCAGTAGGCGATCTTGTCCATGTGCAACAAGTGACGGGTACAGTGGAAAGGATCGGTTTACGAAGTACGAGAATAAGAACGGATCAGAAAACATATGTATCAGTTCCGAATAAACAAATGGTGGACAGCATTCTGGACAACCTGTCTTTAAGAACACAACGGAAAGCGGAAATCCGGTTAGAGATAGATGTCAGCATTTCTTCAGAAGCACTTAATAAATTTATTGAAGCTGCTAAAACAAAACTGGTTCACCCTCACATAGAGGATAGCTCGGTTTTTTTAACCGAAATAAGATCAAATTCGTTTTTAATAAATGTTGATTTTTTTACAGCCCCGATTTCGGTGCAGGAGTTTAATAAATTAAAGCAGCAAAAAAGCCTGGAAATATTGAAAACCATGGAAGAGATGAAGATCGAAATGGCCGGAGCGAATCGGGCAATTAAAATTTCGGGGAAACTAGAACAAT
>DASTIZ010000221.1:0-4368 GCA_035717045.1 Chitinophagaceae bacterium | reverse complement strand
CGGGCAATCGATCGCCGTGGATGGCGGTTGGATCAGGAGTTTACTTTAATCCCACACGTAACGCCAGCTTCCATCTTTTTGTTTTTTCCAGACCGTATGAAAAACCCCTTTGAATTCAATTGGTTTTCCCGTACTGTCTTTTGACTGCCATAGATATTTCCCGTATGTATAGGCCATATCTCCCTTCTCAGACACATCAATAAAATCAGGTGACCACGTAACCGAAGCGGTGTTGTAAAAATCATCAGAGTAAAATTTCCTGATCCCTTCTTTGCCCATTATCAGAGTGTCGTTTCTTCTCTTGATAACGGCATTGCTGTCTGCGTAGTAAGCAAATGCTTCCGCTATCCCTTTTTCCTTTGCCATTGTTTCAAATGCTTTTTCTGTGTCTGCTATCTCTTTTTTTACGGTGTTGGTGTCGATTGTGTTGTTTTGAGCACATGAATTAAGCAGTAATAAGAAAACAAAAAACATAAAAACTTTCATTGCGATTGAATTTAACTAAATGTACCGAAATCCATCTGACATATCAGGATTTTCAGATAACAAAAAGCCGGGCCCTAATCGGGACAAATCAGAATTTTGGCAACCCGTCTCGCCGTCAACAAGGGAAGGCACAAGGCAAACAGGAAGAATTGCAGGAAGTCTTTCTTATAATAGCGTTGGTAACTAAATACTGGAAACCAGTAAAATGCCGGCCAGGGCAATTCTGTGCTTTTAGTTACAGAAAAATCAAAAACATTCTGTTAATTTCCTATTTTGCTTACCGTTAGAGAATCCAAAAAACGTCTCTAATACGAACCCACAAGTATGCTTAGGATAAATGCAATAATATTCACCGCATTGTTTGGTTATGGCCTTTGTCCATTTCAGCCAAAACAAACTGATCACATGTCCAACCTATCAACCGGTGCATCAGTAATTGATGGTCCCTACGTGTTATACCGTAATGATTCGGTATTTGTAAATTATATCGAAGATAATAGTGGTGTAAAATCGGTTAGGACTGAAAACGCGCCCGCTTCCGCAAAAAAAGCGATCAGTCTCCAGGTAAACACCGATGTACCGGGGAAAACATTTACTGTTCAACTAAAACCGCAACTTGTCAATGAAAAGTCAGAATATGGGGGCGTAAAAAAGATGTTGGTGATCTCTGACATTGAAGGAGGCTTTGAAGCGCTGCGAAAACTTTTACAGGGCAATGGGGTGGTTGACGACAATTTTAACTGGACGTTTGGCAAGGACCACCTGGTACTGATTGGTGACTTTGTCGATCGTGGGACAATGGTGACTGAGGTACTTTGGTTCATTTATATGCTTGAGGACAAGGCTAAGGCTGCCGGCGGCCATGTCCATTACATATTAGGCAATCATGAGATCATGAATATGAGCAATGATCTTAGTTATGTGAATGAACGTTATATCCAGCATGCACAGTTACTCGATAAACCATACATGCAATTATTTGGCCCGGATGCCGAATTAGGCAGGTGGCTTGCGACAAAAAATGTGGCTGAGCGAATTGGTAAAACACTTTTTACCCACGGCGGCATTTCGTCGTATATGAATCGGATTGCACTTCCTTTGAAAGAACTTAATGATTTGACCCGGGCATACTATACTGACACAAACTATAATTACAAAGATCAAAGGTTAAATATAATCTACAGCGATTTCGGGCCATTCTGGTATCGCGGGTATTATAAACCCCCGCGGGCCGCCATTGAACAGATTGACAGTACATTATTTATTTACGGCGTCAATCAGATCACAACCGGTCATACGATCATCTCCACTGAAATAAGATCATTGTACGACGGTAAACTTTATAATACGGATGTTCATCATGCAGAAGGTCACTCTGAAGCGCTGCTTATCGATGATAAAAAATTCTGGAGAGTCAATAATAAAGGTGAAAAGTTCGCGATCAGGCCCGTGTAACTGCCATCCAAATTATGCAGCCCGGTTATAAAAGTTAAATAGCTTAAGTACAAACAAGCTTACGTTTTTTCCCGGAGGAATATATTCATTGAACAGGTTCAAAGTAAACTCATCCCTGGCAAAACGATCTTTAAGTTGTTTCCAAACGTCTGCCCAAACAATATCGTTGCCGTTTTGCAGGGTTTCGTTTATAACTTCGATGATCGGGTCATTGATGGATTTTGCTCCCATCTTTTTTGAACCGATGATCTGGACATCAGGATTTATGGTTGCAATACTGATAGCGCTGTTATAGGCGCCGCAGGAACCTAAAATGGCAAGCCTGATTGAGGGTCGTAACCGCTTTAATGTTTTTCCTAAATGATAACTATGGCCCCGATGTATCAAAACGGTGGGTTCAGCTGATTCCTGGTTCAGAAAACTGATCAAAGCATCCTGCGCCTTAATATCAAGCTCTTCCTTCTCATCTAAAGGGAGATTGGCGTAAATAATAATCGGGTTTTCGTTGCGTGACTGAATCGTTATCCATGAGTCATTTTTGGAAACCGTCCACTTTGCAGTATCGGTAAAATGGCGTTGAAAATTACTGAACGAAGATACCCCATCATCATCACCATAAAATAAAACCAGCTCAATGATCTGTCCCGTCTTATTTTGAAGCGCATTCCGTTTCAGGATTTCATAATTACCAAGCGTACTCCACAGATTACTCAATCCATCTTTTTGTTTCACCAGGTCAAATACCTGTAATAAAATGCTGTACAGTCGTATGCCAAAATACTGCTGGGCGGCTTTGCATCGCTGCAGGTTTGATTGCAGCTCGTTCTGTATTACTCCGATGATTTCAGCGCTGTGACCCGTAAAGGAGTCGGCTATATCCATTGCTTTTTCGAGCCCTGTATTGGGATCGCTTTCAATTACTGAAATAAAACGCTTTAATAAAACCGTGGCATTTTCATGGGGCATTTTGGTTAAAAAATCTGAAAGCACATTGTAATTGGCGGCCATTCGCATGAACACCCGGAAATTATCATACTGTACAAGATCAAATAACGAATCCGCGGGAGACGTTTTGAAATGGTCCATTAACCGCTTATACAAACCGAGATAACTGGATGTATACAATTCGGCTTCACAACTGGTAATAATATAATAAAGTTCCTCGGGATGTAAACCTTTTACTGATGCAAATCTCGTTGCATCTGTAGCGTTGTGAAGATCATTGATCTGGTTGGCAAAAAAATACAATGATTTCTCCTTAACACCACCACGGAGTATTTTTTGAAAAATGAATGAAGGGTCATTTACAGCCACCGATTGCTGGAGATGATAGAGCAAAAGCCGGTAATACTCCAGTACATTTGCTCTTTTCCTGATCACTTCTTCGGGTGTAATCCTTTTCTCGGCCAACTGAACAACAAAAGGCATTAGCTCGGATACATTTCTGTCGCCCGCTAACAGAACTATTTGCTGCAAATAAATGTTCTTTGAGAACAATATTCTCTCACGAATTTCTTTTTTGCCGCGGTTAAGATACTTTATGATCTTCCCGGGATCATTCGCTGCAGCGATCAACAGCAGAGAGTCCGCATACCGGAATCCCGGTTTGTTCTCCAAAAACTGGAGAATAAATTCCGGCGAAGCGGCCATGCGTTTATAAACGGCGATATCATCCAGCAAAGAATGTTCCTCATACTGACTGAAAGCTGCCGAGATCAAGCTGCTGCGTGACGGAGCTATGGTTGTCATTGCATCCGCAAAAGATGAGTTTTGCATCAATGCTTTTAATACGATTTTGTATGATTGTACAGCATCGGGTATATCATACATCTCGACTTTCTGTTGGGCTACATTTTTGTCAAGGTGCTGAATAAAATACACAAGACTCCATACTGCCTTCTCCCTGTCCTCTGCCGGCAACCCGTAGTTTGTGATGAATGTATATATCTTATCTGTTTCGGATTGCACGAAACGTGTAAGCGAATAACTTATGCTGGTATCGACGGATATGCCCTTTAAATTCCGGACGAACAACTCCTTTTGCTCTCTTAATTTTTTAGAGGCAACAGAACTTGTTTGCGCGTTCACGTAAAAAGAACAACTCAACAAAAAAGATGTTAGAAGGTAAAAAATGATCTTTTGCATAAATGTATTACTGTCGACCCAGTAGAAATTTGTTGTTATATGTGTAAAAACGTGCCAGATTCCATTAAACCCGTAATTCCACCTGACTACACCAGTTGGTCTGGGATCCTCGACATAGTGTAGAGTAAGTTCATCAGTTTTAGGATTTAGTGCGACATCCTGGATAACAAAATTACGTACAACTTGCTTGTTTCAACGCCGGTAGGTTCAAAATTGGTGTTTTTAAATAAATCTTTGCGACCGTTGTTTGCTTAATCACACAGCATTATCTCCGTTCATGTA
>DASTIZ010000220.1:0-5842 GCA_035717045.1 Chitinophagaceae bacterium | reverse complement strand
TTCATATTAATGTCAATACTCAAATGATTCTTTAGCAGTTTTGGATTGAGATTGATTGCCATGGTGCCTCGCTGGAGATTGTCTTTTTTCAAAATACCATCCTGGTTCAGGTAACCAAGTGACAAGCGATAAGGAAGTTTTTTGATCCCACCGGTAAAACTGATATTATTATCAAATGATATCGCATCGCGATAAATTTCATCCTGCCAGTTGGTATTGGCGGTACCCAGTAAGGCTTTTTGAGCAGTGGTTCCCTGGGCATTAACAAGATCCCTGAATTCAGCTGCATTCAATACATCAGCAGTTTTGGTAACCGTGGACAAGCTAACATTGCTGTTATAGCTCACTTTCAATCTTCCGCTCAAACCCTTCTTGGTATTAATAATGATAACACCATTTGAAGCACGGTTGCCAAAAATGGCCGTTGCCGAAGCATCTTTCAGGATGTTCATGCTTTCAATATCATTTGGATTCAAAAGTGTAAGCGGGTTAGCGACTCCGGAAATACCACCTGTTTCAAGCGGTATCCCATCAATCACAATAAGAGGTTCATTAGTGGCATTTAAGGATGCACCTTGCCTGATCCGTATATATACACCAGCACCCGGCGCGCCATTGCCTGTGGAGATCTGTACTCCGGGCACCTTACCCTGTATCAATTGAAGTGGCGTTGTTTGCGGTCCTTTTTGAAAATCTTTTGCGGAGATCTGGGTAATCGAACCGGTCAGATCTTTTTTGCGAGCAGTTCCATAACCGGTTGACACGATCACTTCCCCTAACGTAGCATTTGAAATCGCCAGACTAACATCTATTGTTGATCTTCCATCAATAGAAACTTCCTGAGTGGCATAACCTACCGATGAAAACACAAGAGTGGTTACGGAAGAACGGACAGAAAGCCGGAACGTTCCGTCTGTTCCTGTTTGAGTGCCGTCAGAACTGCCTTTCGCAGTGACCGACACACCAGGGATCCCCGATCCATGTGGATCAGTGACCTTACCTGAGATTATTTTTTCCTGTGAGAAACCTGTCAGTGAGAGAAGTAACAGGCAGGGCAAAACAATCGCCTTAAGCAATCTTTCGCAGTACATAAGCAGTATTTATATATTAATAATGGTTGAACCTAATGTGTTACAAGCACACAATGATAGATATTTTTTATTTCCCTGCAAATAATTTTTGTCAGTCCAGGTCCTGATCAAGGCTATCTTTAATAAAATCCTGATAGCTTTTTTTGAAACTAAACAAATGGGATTCAAATTGATTTTTTTAGCTTGCCGCTGGCAAGCCTCTCTTTCCCGATCCTATTAACTATAAAACAATAATTTAGGAAAGTCATATGACCAGAGAAGTTCTATTAAGATTGGCCTTACTGATGGCCCCGGCGGTTAGTTTTTGTCAGGAAGCCTGGAAATTAAAGGCGGAAAAAATTGATCCGGCTAACTATTATGGCATTACGGTGGCAAATGGAATGATCGGCATTGTTTCTTCACCCGAACCTTTCAAAGTTAAAGATGTTGTGTTGGCAGGCGCCTATGATCTGTATGGTCGCGGAAGGGTGAGTAACTTTTTAAGAAGCTTCAACCTGCTTAACATGTACCTGGAAATAGACGGTAAACGTATTGACGCGAAAGCAGCGACAAACATGCAGCAGGAACTCGATATGAAGAAAGCTTCATTCACTACGACATTTGATTTCTCCGACAAGGCATCCGTGTCTTATACTTATTATTCTCTTCGTCATTTACCCTATACCGTGTTGATGGATGTTATGGTGACGGCAAAAAAAGATTTTACGATGACAGGTGCCAGCGTGATGGAAAGTCCCGATGCATTGAAAGACGTACAGAATTATTATAATGAAATTGACCGGCCGCATGTCGTGATCAGCTTATTGACGTCATCTGCCAAAAGCCCCACCGGGAAATTGCTGATGTGCGCAAGCAATACATTTTTATTTAGTGAGCAACATGGCCACGAGCCAAGAGTGATCCACGAGATGTGGGACAACAATATGCACCTGATGAAATTCACCCGGAAATTAAAAACGGGTGAAACTTACCGCTTCTCCATTGCAGGATCATCAATCACCTCAGCACATCACGATGATCCCCTGAATGAAGCGGAAAGAGCCACCATATTTGCGAAACTGGAAGGCAGGGAACGCCTTTTAAATTTTCATACAAAAGCATGGGATGAGTTATGGAAAAGCGATATCATAATTGAAGGTGATCCGCAAAGTCAGCAGGACGTGCATAGCATGTTATATCATTTATATTCCTTTTCAAGAGAAGGCACCGCCTTATCGCCTTCACCAATGGGGCTGAGTGGTCTGGGCTATAACGGTCATGTTTTTTGGGACACTGAATTGTGGATGTACCCGGCCATTCTCGTTCTGCACCCGGAGATCGCAAAGAGCCTGGTTGAATATCGTTTTCAACGTCTCGATGCCGCAAAAAGAAATGCATTTAGTAAAGGATACAAAGGAGCGATGTTTCCCTGGGAAAGCGCAGAGACCGGCGTGGAAGAAACACCGGTCTGGGCATTGAGTGGCCCGTTTGAACATCACATCACTGCCTGTGTGGGTATTGCCGCGTGGAATTATTATTGTGTTACGCAGGATAAACAATGGCTCCGGGAAAAAGGTTATCCCATCTTGTCTGCCACTGCGGATTTTTGGGCAAGCCGTGTTGAAAGAAATGGTCCCGGCCATTATGATATAAAAAATGTAGTAGCCGCTGATGAATGGGCCGAGAACGTAGATAACAATGCATTTACTAATGCAGCGGCCAAATCAAATCTTCAATTTGCAGCCGAAGCAGCAAAACTCTTAGGAATTGTGGCTGACCCTGATTGGATGAATGTAGCGAACAATATTCCTGTTTTAAAAATGGAGAATGGCGTTACCAGGGAACATGCAACATATAAAGGTGAAGGCATCAAACAAGCCGATGTGAATCTTTTAGCCTATCCATTGAAACAAATTACTGAGGCTGCCCAAATAAAAAAGGATCTTGAATATTATGAAACAAGAGTACCCAATGAAGGCACCCCGGCAATGACGCAGGCTGTCTTCACAACTCTATATGCACGATTAGGTAATGCCGACAAAGCTTATCACTGGTTCAAAGAATCATACCTGCCTAATTTAAACCCGCCCTTTCGTGTAATTGCGGAAACAAAGGGTGGAACTAATCCTTACTTCGCCACCGGTGCCGGAGGTATCATTCAATCTTTACTGATGGGTTTTGGAGGATTGGACATTACACAAAACGGTATCATTCAGTTAAAAACCAGTCTGCCAAAACAGTGGAAGAGCCTGACACTAACAGGTGTTGGGCCGCAGAAAAAAACATTTACTGTCAAATAATCAGGATTTGTATCTTTAACAACTTGAAAAAGATTGCTGCTATACTTCTGCTTTGTGTAATGCTGGTTAACCTTATTGGTTATCGCTGGATCTTTACTGCAATCGAAGACAAAGTAACTGCTGAGCTTGAACAAAAAATTTCTTTAGGTGATTACGACGAAGCGCAATTAGTGGAAATACAGATACCGCTTAACATGCCTTATTATTCTGACAAAGGATATGAGAATGTTTATGGCGAAACGGACTGGAACGGCAGCCATTACCGGTATGTAAAAAGAAAAGTCAGCGGAAATGTGTTATACCTTCTTTGTCTTCCCCATACCGAAAAGAATAGTATTATAAAAGCAAAAGACGAATGTACAAAAGCCGTGAATGATGTTCCGGCAAGCAAACAAGGATCACAGCAAAAGAATAACCTGCTAAAACTTCTTACCACTGAATTCCGGATCAATGAAGCTCTTGTCGGTGAAAACAATTTTTCGGCAATAAGCTTATCCTGGTTAATCAGGAATACGGAAATTAAGAACCTGTTTACTCCTCTTACTGATGCACAGCCTCCCGAGGCATGAATTGTTTTCTGAACCAACCCAACGACAGAAAATAATTTACTTCAGAATTTTATTTATCCAGAAAATGAAAGCATTAAACTTTTTAATGCCCGTGTTATTAGCTGCAACAGTCTTAGGCTGTTCAGAAAAAGGGGCACAAACAAACACCGATCTTAAATTTTTCAGTAACCAGGTGCTGTATGGCAAAACGGTTAAGAAACTGAATGACGTTGTGCTGGAAAACAATTTCCCGCCCATGATCGCGAGTCGCAACTATGCGTATGCGTGTATCGCTGCCTTTGAATGTATCGCCGCCGGTGACGATAATTATGTTACACTTGCCGGCCAGATCAAACATATGCCTCCGATGCCAAAACCCGAAAAAGACAAGGAGATTAACTTTGATCTCGCAGCCCTGTTTGCCTTTACCAAAGTGGGCAACGCAGTTACTTTCCCGGAAGGCAGCATGATGGGTTATTATGATGAACTGAAAAAAATGGCTGACAGCGTTGGCATTACTTCCAATGTTTTAAACAATACGATAGCATTCTCTGATTCGATCGTTGCCGCCATTCTTGCGTGGAGCAAGAAAGACAATTATGCACAAACAAGATCAGCCGAACGATATACGGTGTTATATGATGTGCCCGGTCGCTGGACCCCAACGCCACCCGCGTATACAACTGCGATAGAACCTCACTGGAGAGAAATAAGAACAATGGTTTTGGATTCTCCCTCACAATTCAGACCGGTAGCACCCCCGGTTTGCGATATGAACAACAAGAATTGTGAGTTTTATAAGGCCATGCTGGAAGTAAAGAACATCGGTGACAGTTTAACCGAGGAACAAAAACATATTGCCGATTTCTGGGATGATAATCCTGTTAAAACAAATGTGATTGGTCATGTTATGATCGTCACTAAAAAATTCTCGCCTCCTGGTCACTGGATGAATATCATTGGTATTGGTGCAAAAGCGGCAAAAGCAGATTTCAGGACAACTGTAGCCGCCTACGCACACACTGCCATTGCCTTATTCGATGCCTTCATCAGTTGTTGGGATGAAAAATTCAGAAGCAATTATGTTCGACCTGAAACGGTGATAAATACCATAGATGAAAATTGGCGGCCATATATCCAAACACCGCCGTTCCCTTCCTATACAAGCGGCCATGCTACGAACAGTTCCGCGGCCGCTGAAGTGATGACGCACTGGTTTGGGGATAATTTATCTTTTACTGATACATCACTGCTGGAGTTTGGCATTAAAAACCGCGAGATCAAATCATTCCGCGCTGCAGCTCAAGAAGCTGCCATGTCAAGACTATACGGTGGCATCCATTTTCGTTTTGATAATGAAAATGGCCTGGTTGCAGGAACAAAGCTGGGACAATATGTTGTATCCCGTTTGAAGCTTAAAAAATAATTCGATAAACGAAAACTAACTTTTAATTATGAGACAGCTTTATCTGATCGTCACGATCTTAATTATTGCGTCTTGCAAGCAAGCAAGTGCGCAAGGCTGTGTCGCTATTCGCAGCAATGGCAACACATGCAGCGCCGGTAAAGCCGGCGAATCAAAAGCCCTTATCTTCAATTTCAATACCCGTTATTTTAAATCGTATAAACATTTTGTAGGCACAGAAGAACAGCACGAACGAGTAGAAGGAGGCACTGAAGTGATCAACCATTCACTAAGCTGGGATTTTACATTGACTAAAGTGGTGAATAAATTCTGGTCATTCTCCGTAAATGTGCCGCTTATTTCAAATGTCCGTTCCTCCATGTATGAGCATTATGGCAACAGCAGTACGAGTCCAAATGCAAGAAATAATACCAGATCATTTGGCATTGGGGATATCCGTCTCGCAGCTTATCGGTGGATGTTTGATCCGGCCAAATCACATAAAGGAAATCTGCAGGT
>DASTIZ010000219.1:0-11730 GCA_035717045.1 Chitinophagaceae bacterium | reverse complement strand
CAGGTCCGCAGGAGATGATCTTTCCTCGTTTTAACTCCACCGATGCAGCAGCTAAAGTTTGCGAGTCATTCTTACTCTTACAGGATCCGGTAAATAGAAAAGCAAATGCGGCGAACAGTAATGTGATCCTCATAGAACAAGGGTTATCCTCAAATTTAAGAAATCCCCTGATTCCGGCTATGATCCATACCTGCCTGGTTGGCCGGTAATAATTATTTTGGCAGGCTGATGATTCAGTAAAATGCCATTCCGGCCCGGTCAATCCAGACAATTGAAGATAATCTTTACTTTTAGGAATTACCTCCTAATCGTCACTAAGCGAGCTGCTACGATCAAAGCGCGGGTTGACAACATTGTTAAGCTTAGAACCAAAACGGTAATTTAAGCCAACACTTGAAAAATAATTATATCCTGATGCAAGCTGTCGTCTGCGTGCCAGCACTTCTTCAGGTGTAGCATCTCCCTTTACAAGAAAAACCTGGTCACGGGTAAGTCCACCAAAACCGAAAACAAAGACGGAAAGACCGCCTGTAACGCGGATACTGGAATAGATATCTACTCCAAGATTAAAAAGCTTCCAGTTGTGAAAATAATTGTGGTATGTGATACCGGCATAAGAATTACCCCATTTTTGGTTTAGTGAAAGGTAAGCGGTTGCACGATGTCCGTACAAGGTTTCCCTGGTTCTGTCATAAATGCTGCTATCGTAATAATTGTTTCGTCTTGCTGTAAACCCGTAACTCAGTGTGAGTAGTTTATTGTTCACATCTGAATAGGGAAAGATGTTATATTCAACAGCTCCCCGCAAAGACACACGTCCTTTATTATTAGCGAAAGTATTCTGACTGTATTTGATCTCATAAGCCCAGCTCCAATGTGAGTTGATGCTTTTTACAACGTATTGGTTAGCGGACCAGCTATGATTGTTAACTACAAAGTTTTGAATAGTCCCGTTATCATCGTATTGGAAAATTGATCTGTTCCTGTTTCGATTCACGCCCATGCCTATTTTTATTTTTTCAATGATCTTATTTGCAGAAAAGCTGAGGTTATAACTTTTGTTTTTATAGTTAGCATCTGCATGTATGTTTCCGTCTGCTCCAAGTCTCATTACCCAGCCTTGCCATGGATCTCTTGTATTGGTATCGCGACTGTTCGGGGTTAACGTGGTATCAAATGTTTTTAAATTGATGTCTATTCTGATTGCTGATTTGGTGCGGATAATAAATGGAACAAGACCAGCTTTCAAATATTTCAACAACAGGTTTCGTTGCTCAAATTCTGTTGCGTTGGGATCCGTAGCAAACCGTAATGTGTCGGCCAGCTGTTTAAACCCCTGCTGTCCGAAAAAACTCAGCTGATATTGATTGCCACCGCTGCCCGTCCTTTGGCTGGTAATAAGAATATGAACATCGGCTGCAAGATTGTCCAACAGAAAATCTACACTATTTATTTCAGATCGTATAAACTGCATGTCGCACCATGTACTGCTGCAATCGGTAAAAACTTTTAATCTTGACGACGTGGTGAGCTGGCTAAATGCACCAAAAGGTAACACGCAGAGCGCAAGGAGGGGTACGCAGATTTTTTTCATAAATAGGTTTGTTACAATAGTACCAACACCCAGCGTGGAAGCTCCAATTGGGTTGTAAAATGAGTGTAAACGAGTGTAAATTCTTTGTAATTCAAATTGTAAACCGCTTAATTGAATTACTTTTAGGCATGAAATACCGGTTCCTGTTTGTATTTCCCGTTGCAGCCGTGATCATTATCCTGACTGTGTATGCGAGCGATAAGGACACCAGCACAGGATCAAACGAGGCAGGTTACAATGCTGCCCTTCGGTTGATCGGTCACAAATTATTGCTGAGTGCAGGGGATAGCCGTTCGCGGGTTCTGCCCGTAAAAAAATTATCGGGTAAAGAATTTGAGATCCATTTTGAACACCCGGTTTCGCTTGAGCCCGATTCCGTATTTAATATTATTCATAATACAACAAAGTCTTCGTTGTTACCCGACGAGTACGCCGTTGATGTAATCCAATGTTCGGACGACCAGGTCGCCTACAGTTTTGTAAATTCCAGGGTTGACAGTAATACCATCGTACCCTGTCTCGGCAGAACGTTACCGGAAAGATGCTATTACGTCAGCATCAGCTTTGCCTTGGCAGGTCCACCTGTTTCAGAACCGGGCTATATATTTATGGGAGCTTTTGTGGGCTTAATGCTGGCTTCTTTCGTCTTTTATTTTTATGTGAAGAAAAAGAAAAGCATACCAGCCAGCTTAGAAGTTGGGATCGCGACCAGCAGGAGTGCAACCCGGCTTGGAAATTACCTTTTCGTTTATGACCAGCGTTATCTCGAGATCAATAAGGAAAGAATAGACCTTACCGACAAGGAATCAAAACTTTTACATATACTGTCTTCAAGTCCCAATAAGACAATCGACCGGGAAAGGTTTCAAAAAGAAGTTTGGGAAAATGAAGGAGTAATTGTGACCAGAAGCCTGGACGTGTTTATTTCAAGGTTACGAAAGAAACTGGAAAAAGACAGTTCCATCAGGCTTATTAATGTGCATGGAAAGGGATATAAGCTTGAAGTACCCGCCTGACGGTTGCCCATTCATACATAATCTTTATTCCTGATCTTATCCGGGAATTTATCAGCAATCAAATTTAAATTGATGTCATGTTCAAGATAGGCCTTCAATCCATCTAAGACTGTTGTGAACCCGCCGGTAGAATCTTTTATTTTGGCTAACAACTCATCACCTGATAACCCATAGCCAGATTCGGTTATGGTCACGTACGTCGAGTCGTAATTCAGTTGTTCAAAATTAAATTCGACCGTGGTTGGCGGATCATCCCACTCAAGTACGATTTTTTTGTCAGGAATAATTTCTTTTACATCAGCTGTAACGGAAACACCATACATTTCCCATTCCCATATTACTTTCTTATTTGCTTCAAGTTTGTGACTTCCTCTGGTGAACCAAAAATTCTTTGTTTTCAGGGGATCGATAAAAGCATCAAAAACCTCCCTGGCAGGTTTCCTGATCAGCATTTTTGCTTCGGCATATTTTGCATCACTTACTTTCATATACCCTATTGTTTATTTTTTGAATCAAATTGTTTTTGCAGATTTCTTGTTAATTCTTCGGATCGTTACGGCCTGACATGAAAGTCAGCCGGGGATAGATGGTCCTGTTTTCGTTTTACATAATAAATGGATGCAGCAAAGTATATGCCGCTAAATGGTTGTTGTTAGGGCTCAGTTACGTTCCTGCGGAGGCGGGTCCTTTTTATTTATGTTCTATGGAGATAACGAGTTTGCCTGTATGTTCTGCCTTACCAAAAACTTTCATCGCCTCAGGAACATCTTCTAATTTGTAATGTCCATCAATCACGGGCTTAACTTTACCGGCTTCAAACAGTTCATTCATATAAACCAGATCTTTATTTGTTTTCAGGGCAACAATACAAATCTTTTTTTTATAGAATAGCGAGATCCATGCGCCTGTAAATAAGGCCTGCAAAAGGCGGCCAATCGAACCGCCGACCGTGACATAAACTCCATTTGGTTTTAGTGCCCGTGCATAGCTGAATAAAGATCGGTTTGTTTTTACATCGAGAATAATATCGTATTGTTTTCCACTCCTGGTGAAATCTTCCTTTCTATAATCGATGACGTGATCTGCACCTAACGTACGGAGCATATCGAGTTTTTGAGCACTGTCGACCGCGGTTATCTCTGCCCCGTATAACCTGGCGATCTGCATTGCAAAAGTTCCCACTCCTCCGCCTGCACCATTAAGCAATATCTGTTGTCCGGCTTTGATTTTTGCTTTATCAATTAATCCTTGTACAGCCAGCATGGCCGCTTGCGGTATTGCTGCTGCCTGTTCATAAGTCATGCTGGCTGGTTTGAGTGCCAAAGATCTTTCAGATGCACAAACATGTTCAGCAAAACCGCCCCATTTACCGCTCAAATCACCGTACACATCATCGCCGGGCTTAAACTGCGTTACATTTTTGCCGACTGATTCAATACGACCGGCTATGTCGGAACCGAGTATCTGTTTCTTTGGTTTGCGCAGGCCAAACATAATTCGGTTAATGGGATCGCCATGAAGCAAGCCGTGGTCCCAATCATTTATTGATACGGCAAAAACTTTCACCAATACTTCATCATCCCGGGGAGTCGGTTCTTCTATTTCCGTCAGATGCAGGTTTTCAGGACCTCCATACTTTTCGTAGATGATCGCTTTCATTTTTTATCAAGTTTGATTCCCGCGCATATGAGCCAACAGGTATTTTGCCGAACATAAAACTTTTTTAAGTATCAATCCATGGAAATCTGCGAAATGCCAGAACAAAGGGACGGAAGAACATCTTCAGAAGAATTGCCGGAAGGTTCATTATCCGTCGTTTTTAAGCAACATTAATCTGGAATTAAAGAGGCAATGGCATTAATTTCGATAGGCCAATCATATGCGCTGGATATTTATCATTATACTATCAATACTAAAGATCGGTCATCGCAACGTTTTGCCTCAATTTCACAACGGCCTGGTCACGGTACCGGCTTCTGAAAAATATAGCTCGCCATCCGTGTTTGAAAAAATATTATTCGGCTCAAACTATAGAAAGGAATGGGAAACGCCGGTCACAATGCCTGTCTTCAACATTAAGCAATCCAATTTCAGTATCGTACGAATGGGAGGAGGTCAGCAAACTACGAGTTTGGAGCTCGCCGATGATAAGGGGATGGAATGGACATTAAGATCGGTAGATAAAAATGTAAGACCGCCCAGAAAATTCATGGAGGATACATTTATAGACTGGATCATCCAGCAACATGTATCGGCGGCCTATCCTTACGCAGGGTTATCAATCCCCGATATTTCAAACGCTGCTGGCGTACCGGCCGGCGAGCAGTATCTGTATTTTGTACCTGATGACACGGCATTTGGGGAATATCGTTCAGCCATGGCTAACAGGGTATTTATTCTTGTAAATCACCAGAAGCAGCCACAACGAGGCATCATAACCGATGACATGCTGGTAAAATTGAAATCGGACACCCCACATTATGTTGATCAAAAAGAATACCTGAAAGCAAGACTTGTGGACTGGCTGGTGGCTGACTGGGACAGGCATCAGGATCAGTGGCGGTGGGTACAGAGAATTACTGATTCCGGTATCGCATTTTATGTTGTGCCAAGAGACCGTGACCAGGCATTTTTCAAGTCAAATGGGTTGCTGATAAAATTCATTGGTTTGCTTTTTATGCCGCATATAAACAAATTCAATAAGACCGGTCGCGGCATAAAAGGATTGAGTAAAAAAACAAGGGAAATGGATAAGCAGTTCACCAGCCAATTAAAAAAGGAGGATTGGGAATCGATCATTAAGGAATTTCAAAAAAATATGACAGATAGTGTGATCGAATCGGCTATCAAAAAACAACCCCCGGAAATTTTTGCAATCCGTGGTGAAGAGTTGGTTGAGAAACTGAGATCGAGAAGAGACGGGTTGTTAAAACAAGTGATGAAGTACCATGATTTTCTGAATGACTAGGCCCGGTACGCGTTATTGTTTCTCCGCACCAGCACAGTAGAATTTCAGCGCCATGCTCTAAACTACGCTATACTAATTACAAAACTTATTTGAGCCTATTAAAATAAATGATCACAATTGTTCAGCATCTTTTCTCCGCTTCAGCAGGTTGCTTACCCTGAACATCTGGAAAATATTTGCTATGATGATCACCACGATCAGGTAGCCAAGTGTATTATAATGTTGCAAAGGACTGGTCTTAGTTTGCTGAACAACAATCATTCCGCCAATACCTGCCGCAATGCCGCCTGCGATTTGTTGTAAAGATGAGTTAATACTCATAAACGCTCCGCGGTCCTGCATTTTGGGTAGCGCAGATACGAGTGCCATTGCAGGGACGATCCGGCTCATGATCGCTGTCATCATCAGGACATTTAATAGCACGATATAGGCGAAAGGAATAGGAGTGAGGTTGGTATAAATAACGATGATAACCATCATCGAGATCGCTGCGACCGTGAATATTTTTACTTTATCTATCTTGTCACTCAGTTTACCAATCATCGGCATGATAATAAGCGCAGCAATACCACTGGCCATGAAAAGTGACGGCAATTGGCTGTACGATACGTGCAGGTTATTTACCGCGAACGCGCTACCCCAGGGCATCATCATAAAACCGCCCAGCGATAACAAGGCTGTTAACAAAAAGCCGGTGCGATAATCACGTCGTATGAGCGTATGCCAAAAATGCGTGATCGCAGTCTTTTCGGTTTTTAAATGAAGATGCTTTGTAACGGGATGCATCTTCAGCATCGTGACCAGCCAAATGATGGCCGCCAGCCCGACGATCATAATAAATGGTGATTGCCATCCCCAAATATTCGCGATATACAAACTGACCGGAATCCCGAGTACCTGGCTTGCTCCAAAGCCCATTTGCATAAATCCCATGGCCCGTCCCCTTTGATGCAAAGGGAACAGATCAGCCAATATGGCCATTGAAATAGAACCAATCACGCCCCCAAAGATTCCTGTTATGATCCTTGCTGCAAGTAACATTATATAAGATGAAGCGAATCCGCATAACAATGTGCCGGCAGTAAACCCGATATAAAAAAATAGTAGCAATTTTTTGCGATCAAACTTATCAGCAAAACCGGCAGTTAACAAACCCGAGGCGCCCGCACTTAGCGCATATCCCGAAACTGCAAATCCAAATTGACTGGTGGTGAGCGACATTGATTTCATCAGCATGTCTCCAAGCGGAGACATTACCATAAAATCAAGCACAACGGTAAACTGGGTAAGGGAAAGCAAAATAATCACCAGCACCTGGTAGCGGGTAAATTTTTTGTCGGGTAAGATTTCGTTGGTTGCCATGGAGTTTCAAAAATAATCATTTCAAAAGTTGCCATGTTATTACTGACTTGTACTTGAAATAAGATGTTGCCGGTATAATTGGGACTCCATCACCCGACAGTCCATCTGGCATTCGTGCAACAAAATAAATGGGGAACAACTTCAGCCCCGCGCAAGATTTTCTCTTACGGGAACACCTGTCATTTTTTCTGTAATTCAAAAACGACCTTTGCGTTCTTTTGCTCAGTGGATGAAATAAAAACCTCGTAACGACTGCGTGCAGTAGTGATGATCATGACAGATGTATTGGGTGGTATAGAACCTAAATTTTCCGCGACCATGACCATTTCGTGATGGGGTTGCGAAGGATCTACGGTAATGGTGAGGGATATCGGCTTTTGAGAAAGCCGCATTTTCGATTTGATCAACGTATTGTTATGATATATGCTGACCGTATCGTCATCTATCTGGCCATTATCGTATAGATCGATTTTTACTTCGCCGGCTTCTGTCTCAATTTTCCGGGCCAATGCGTTTTCACGTGTTTTCAACACCAATGGAGGGGGCGGAAAGATTTTTTGAGTTTGCTTTAACACGGCAACAGCTTTGGAGGTTGTATCGGATTTTGGCTTGATTGCAACCGCCGGCTTAACATCTTTCTTTAAGGGAATTGTAATTTTTTTTGTGGTCTGTTTTGTCGCCGCGGATGGTTTGGCTTTGCCCGGCGGATTTGTTTTGGGTATTGCTTTTGGCGTTTCGGTAATTTGTTTCACGCATTCCCGAAATGTGATATCATCAAGGGCAAAATCATTTCCGCAACCACGGGGTGAATTGTCGATCATCACCAGCATCAATGAAGATGTGGAAGCGGGCGTTGTAAAAAATGCATGGTGCTGTATCCAGCGTGGCTCCTGGAATCTTGGCACTTCGCCTGTAACGATATTTGCGATGATCGCCCCTTCTTCTGTTTCCAAACGAATATTAAGACGCGGCAATAAGGGATATGGACATTTTTTTGTCGGTTTGCAAAGATTCAACAGCCAGAGACCCAATTGGTACATGGTGTTGCTTTTTAACCCGTGGACGGGGGTTTTAATAAACATCCCTTCCACAGCATTTACCAATAACATGTTTCCATTAGCATCGCCTGCCGTGTGGTCTTCGGTAAGTGTATGCCAGTCGTCATGAAAGCACCTGCTGGTATATGAAGCATAGGAGTAATATCCATCCGAAGGACAATAATGTGAAACCCGCCTGAAATCGGAAAGCCTGCCACTGTTTATGTCACTTACATTGCCGCTGCCAAAGTGGATGGTGAATTGGGAAGGCTGAAGTATGCAATTATTTTGTTGGCCAATCAGTGAGAAGGCGAAGAAAAATATAATAAATATGAAACCAAACTTCTTCAAAGTCCCGACCCTTTATACTTAAAGCTACTTCAAAATAATAATATTCCCCTCCGGATAGTATGAATGGTAGGAAATATTAACAAATTGCAGTACGGAAAAAATAATTTCGCTTCAACCATGATCCTCTTTTTTAAACTTTGGGCTACGAATAAGTACATGATCGACGACGGAATCAGGGACACCATACGTGATGATGCGTAACTTAGCACCGTTTAATTTGACCTTATGCAATACTTTGTAGAAAAAAGTTCGATTGTCAGAAAGATCTGGGGTAAGAGTGATACCGTCCTTTTTATTTTTGCCGGTGCGGCCGCTGAATTTGCACTTAATAAAGCAGTTGATTGGCTTTACTTTACAGGCAAGCTTCCTGCCGATCCGATAGGGCGCCTGTTCTCTACGGTCAGGTATGCCAGGAGGATCGTGTTTTCTTCCATGGAGGAGGCTACTAAAGCAATTGATACCATACGCGACATCCATTCGGCCGTCGAACAGAGCCGCGGTGCTTCTATTCCTGATTGGGCCTACCGGGATGTGTTATTTATGCTGATACATTATTCCATCGCTTCGTACGAGCTCCTTGAAAAAAAACTAAACGATGAAGAAAAGGAAGAAGTGTACAATGTTTTTTACCGGGTTGGCAAAAGAATGGGATTGAAGGAACTGCCGCTAACCCATACCGGCTGGTTGCCTGTAAGAGAGGCACATTTAATGCAAGACCTCGCCAAAAGCGGGTACACGGCCGATCTTTTCAAACAATATAAAAAACATCTTGGTGCTATGCGGTTTAAGGTGTTAATTGAAGGTCAAAAACTCGTAGTACCCGACAGAGTAAAAGCGTTATTGCAGTTTCGGGATTTTTCTTTGCTCACACCCATGGTGCCTGTCTATAAAGTCAGTAAGCTAATGAAGATGGATTGGTTGCTTAAGAATATCCTGCTTCCTTCAGATTATAAAGACCAGATAAATGAATTGGATGTAAACCAGTAATAACAAATTTCATGCGACGGTGTCGGTAGATCACAGATTATGTATGTTAACGAAGAGCATGAAACGGAACGTTAGATATTTCGATCTTATCATCGCTAAGGTGTAAACGAAGCCAGATATATGTTGACTTTTCAAGATTAGTTTTGTTCCAACGATCTGCCATAAAAATGTATTCACCCGGTTTGTCTTTCAATGGTAAAACAAAAGTGCCTTGTGATTGAAAAGTGGTTTCCGCACCGGCGCCCTGGCAGGGATTACCATATTCATTCCATGGGCCTAAAGGCTGTGAAGCCACTGCACAGCTCGCTGCATTTGGCGACCACCCCGTACAGCCAGATGTAACCAGGTAATACTTGTCTTTGTTTTTGAACAGGGCAGGAGCTTCACGATTTCTTCCTTCGAGTATCCTGCTGTATGTTTTTGTCGGAGCAAGATAGTCATGGGTCAACAGGCAAACATGCATCGTATTATTGTTCTCCGACGAATAAATAAGATAAGCTTTATTATCATCGTCTTTGAATAATGACATATCTCTTGCCATTTGTCCATTGGGTCTTATGCTGCCAAGATACTTATAAGGACCAGAAGGATTGTCGCTTATGGCAACTCCAGCGCGTGCATAGGAATAGTCTTTTCTATCAATATGCATCCACATCACAAATTTTTTTGTGCTGCTGTTGTAGATCACTTTGGGTCGTTCGATCACCCGGCTTGTATCAAGTTCATTAGTTGAATCACCCGTTAACGGGGCCAGCGCTACGCCTTCATATGTCCATTGCAAAAGATCTTTGGATGAATAACATGAAATACCACCGGCAGGAACCCGGTAACATTCCCAGTTTTGATCGGGCACCAGCCATGTTTTGCCTTTTTTGATCTCGCCATACATGTAATACACGCCGTCATGATATAATATACCGGCGCCATGCGCATTGATAAAATTTCCGTCCCTGTCATTCCAGCTTTGCTGCGCCCCTAAATTACCGGGACAAAAAACAATGGAAAAAATGACCACAAGGGACAACCATTTCATTTTTCAGGATTTTTTGTGCGAAGCGTCCCTCAATTTACAAAAAAACAAATGAACAAGTGGTTGGGTACCGCGACTTCATGTCACATGCCCTGCAGAGTGACTTAACGGTACGATTGCAGGGATTATATCCGCTATTTAGATTTTGAAGCTGCATAAATCCCAAACAGGTCGAATGGCTTCTTACTAAAACTATCATTGAATAACCAGGCAGTAAGGAATACAAATACGGCAAATCCAAATACAATAACCAGCTGGGCCCCGGATGTTTTTTGAATATCCGTTTTTCCTTTTACCTCACAAATTTCACCGGGACATTTTTGTGACTTTTGTTTAAAAAATAACGGATAAAATTTACATCCCAGGCAAATGCCAAAGGCAGATTCGAAGAAAAGAAACACCAGACAGACGAGGCAGATGAAGCCCGTTATCGGGCTATACGAATTCATGATCACGATAAATATGAACATGGTCGTTGATAAGATCACGCCAATGATCCAGGCAAATTTTTTTGGTTGGGCGCCGACATATTCGGGCGATTGGTTACCCACGATCAGGCGACCTAAGATTAATGTAGGAGAAAATCTTGGGTTAACAAAAACCCGTATGATGAAATCAGCAAGGAATACCGTGAGGACATATTTGATGAGTAAAAAATTATTTTTAAACAGGATAAACATCAAGGATAGGAAGGTCGCTAAAAATAGAATACCGGCTGCAGCTCTTATCTCTCTTTCATTAAGAACGGGGAAGTCATATCCTTCCACATTTTCTCCAAATTGTATGAATTTATTCATTTGTTAACTTTTTTATCAGGCATACGGGTAAAAAACTTTCATGCACTCAGCCACGAAAGCGGAGGAAGCAGACACGTCCCCTGCATATGAGACCGCAGGTCTCGACTATTTTTCTTATACTTTTTTAGATAACCAGGTTTAACACTGGCAAAAGATCATGGTTGCCAGCAAAATGGTGACGGAAATGACAAGCTGTTTCATAATAAAAATTTTACTTTTTTGAACATTGTGTTTTGAAAATCTCTCACAAGAATATTTCATAAATGGATACGGTAAAAGCGGCTGTCAACAAACAGCAGGTTTTCGTAAACAAATAACAGGCATAAGGAACAACAAAGAGGTTTCAGGCTTATTCGCCGAACAAACAATTTCAATGGTTTCCAGTTACTCAGCAGGAGCTACCGGTCAGGAGGTTTTTGCATATCCGGCTCGTGGGTTGATTTAGTTTAGGTGAGAATTAAACAACAAGCTATGAACAAGATTTTTCAGCTACTCCTGTTCGCATACCTGGCGTTCTATCTTTCAGACAACCGGAACGATGAATTAACACATCCATCGGTGAGAATTGTGAATTCGGCTTATGACAAT
>DASTIZ010000218.1:0-3193 GCA_035717045.1 Chitinophagaceae bacterium | reverse complement strand
GATATTCTTTACGGCTGCGCGAAACATCGATCGATGATCCGTCACTCATCAGCACATAACCACCCTCGCCCCTGATGTATTTTTCCACTTCATTCAGATTTATGAGAAAAGAATGATGGACTCTTGCAAAGGAAAAGTCTTCCAGCATTTCTTCAATTTCTTTTAATGTACGGGAAGCAGTAATTTTTTGCTTATTCTTTAAATGCAAGACTGTATAGTTACTGTCTGCGGTGCAGCTGATCACTGATTCAACAAGGATCATATGCAATCCTTCAAGTGTTGGGATCGCAATTTTAGCAACGGGTGTTCCAGGTTGATTCAATTTTTGTAACAATATTTCAATCTGTTCAGGCATGGGGTTCTTCAATCTAAGCGCAACTTTTTGTACTGCTCTTTGCAGTTCATCCCGGTCAACCGGTTTTAATAAATAATCCAAAGCGCTGTAGCGGATAGCTTTGATTGCATATTGATCATAGCTCGTAGTAAATATGAGTTGGAAGTTTATTTCGCCCAATTTTTCAAGCAATTCGAAGCCGTTCATTTTTGGCATTTCGATATCCAGGAAAACCAATTGTGGTGCGGTTTCCTTAATAGCTTTTAATGCGCTTGTTCCATTGTAGCAGATGTCAGCCACTTTTACTTCCGGGCAAAATCGTTGCAATAGTGTTCCAAGACTTTCACAACAATAAGGTTCATCATCTACAATAATTGCTTTGATCATTTGTAGTGTTTTATAGATTAGGTAAGAGAATAGGACGCCTCCCTGATCCGTATTTTGAGCATCACTTTTGTACCTGCTGCATTTCCATTTTCATCAAAGAGATCTTCAAACTCAAAAAAAGTCTTTTTCTCATCCGTTTCGTTTAATAAGTCAAATCTTTCACGGGTGATCTTCAGTCCCAATGATTTTTTATTTTCATCTGAAATTTTTAACTCAGCCGCTGCTTTTCTGCCGATACCATCATCGATAATATGACAGATCAAAAAATCATTTTCAGTACATAAGCTAATTTCAAGATGACCTTCTCCATCTTTATTCATTAAGCCATGCCAAATGGCATTTTCAGCAAATGGCTGCAACAAGAGGGGCGGTATATAAATATTATCAATATCAATTGAATTAATAAAATTAATCTTATAGTTAAATGAATTCTTGAACCGTAGCCGCTCCATATCGAGATAAAGTCGAAGCATTTCCAGTTCGTCTTCCAGGATGATCAACTTATTTTTTGAATTGATCAATACGATCCTTATCAATCGTGAAAACTTGGTGAGGTAGTCCGATGCGGCATCTGTTTCATTCTTTAAAATGAAATGGTTGATCGAACTAAGGCAGTTAAAGATAAAATGAGGATTCATCTGTGCCCGTAAGGCCTGCATTTCCAGCTCCGATGCTTTCAACTTCAGATCAGATTGTGTTTTTTGATTTTCCAGTTGTTCATTTTTTCTTTTCAGTGTGAGGCTTCTATAGATAAACAAAGCGGCTAACAATGCCACAAATAATCCTGCGGCAAAGACCCATTTGAGCATTGATGCTTGTTTCAGTTGTTCTTCTTTGCTTTTATTGGCCTGGTCAAGCGCCTTATTGTGTTTATACAGTGATGCAATCCGCTCCCGTTGCGCATTATACTCGGCCTGCTTTTTATAGTCGGAAAGTATGAACAAATACCGGGTCTTTGTCAACTCGTTTTTTAATGTAGTAGCCAGGTTTAGATAATAATAGGCACTATCGCTTTGGGATAAATTCGAATATAGAGTTGCTAATAATGAATAGTTTTCTATTATGACTGGCCGCACATCGGCTGTCCGGGCAATAGAAAGGCTTTCATAGGCGTAGCTGAGTGCACTCATATTATTTCCTTTTCCGGCGTGTGCTTTTGCGGCATCCAATAAAACCCTCATCAAATCCCATTTGTCGTTTTCTCTTCTAAAAGGCTCGATTGGTTTTAGAAAGATTTGTAAGGCGGAATCGTATTGTTTTTTTAATAAAAATGTTTCCCCGATTGCTATCCTTGTTGTCAGGTTTCCAGGGTCAGTCTCCAGGGCCTTCTGCAGATAGAATAAAGAAGAATCAGGCTTATTCATTGTCCGGTATAATGATCCAAGCGACTCGAAAAGAAAATTCCGATGTGCAAACCGGTAATCCAATGAATGCTTATCGGCATAGGATCTGGTCTTTTGATAATAAGTAAGCGCTTCTTCATGTGCGCCGACATCTCCATAGAAATTCCCCATGCTATTAAGCGACCGTGCAACACATATATGATCACTCATTTGTTCTCGTATTGAAAGGCTTTTGATGGCAAAAGAGACTCCTTTGTCATAATCACCGATCGTTGCGTATAATGATCCCATCCAGGCCCAGGCTTTCCCTTTCCCTTCCCAATCATTTGTTTTCTCAAAATAAGAAACCGCCTTGTTGTAGTAGTTCATGGACTCATTAAATTCCATTTGAGAATAGAGGTCTTCAGCAAGCCAGGCTGAGCACCATCCTATTCCTTTATCATTATTGAGTTTTTCAAACTCCTGGAGGGCTTGCCGGAAATATTTTTCGGCGGTAATTGAATTTTTTCGATAAAGGTCGGCAACACCGAGATGCATGAGAGACGTTGCCCATCCCAATGAATAGTTTATTTCCCGTGATTCTTTGTTTGCGGGAATTGCCCATCGGGAGACGGAATCCGATAAACCTGAATAGAATTGCCACCACCAGAATTCCTCAGCCAGCGCATTAAGACAATCTATTCTTTCAATCCCCTTGGTCACCGGTAAATGCTTTCTTAAACTGTCCATTTTAATTCTGTTCGGATGATGTTGTGCGTTGGAGCTAATCGCCAGGATAGTGCTTACTGCGAGGATCAATATGGTTCTCAATGGCAGCATTGCAGCTGGATTGTTTGATAATTGAAGATGTATCCTCTTAAAGTTAACGAATAAAATATCTTATAACTTAATCTTATAAATTCTTTCTCTTATTCAAACCTATTCATTTTTCAAATGCTATTCAATTGCCAGTGAGCAATTCTGCAAAAACTTGGCTAACCTGTAGTATCGGGTGAGTAGCCGGAAAAGCAACGTTATTCGAAAAACAGATTTATGTGTCTGTACTTGTTATAGTTAGAAAAAACCTTTTGAACAATCCACTTATGAATTCCAGTACATAAAACTGATTACTGGTTCATTCATACAAGTT
>DASTIZ010000217.1:0-9614 GCA_035717045.1 Chitinophagaceae bacterium | reverse complement strand
AAACAAACAAAGAATTATTCCTCCTAAGTTCCCCCTCGTCATTGCGATCCCGCCAAAGGCGGGAGAAGCAAGGGGGACAGGGGGCCGGTTTTTTACTTCGAATACAATTCCACGATCAGCTGCTCCTTAATATTCTCCGGAACACTTTCTCTCTCAGGATAGGTAATGAACGTACCCTGCATTTCGGTTGTATTCCAATCGATCCAGCTGAATTTTGGGTTCTTTTCTTTGAACTGGCTCGTAACCGATGCTCTTCCTTTGCTGCTTTCTTTGATGCCGATAACATCACCAGCCTTCAATTGGAATGAAGGAACATTCACCACATCGCCATTTACAGTAATATGTTTGTGGCTTACAAGCTGGCGCGCAGCAGGCCTTGATGGAGCAATCCCCATTCTGAAAATCGTATTGTCCAATCTTGCTTCCAGGAGTTTGATCAGGTTTTCACCTGTTACACCTTTACGACGGGCTGCTTCTTCAAATGTTTTACGGAATTGTTTTTCCAATACACCATATGTGTATTTAGCTTTTTGCTTTTCGCGAAGCTGGAGAGCATATTCTCCCAGGCTTTTCCTTTTACGGGAAGCACCATGCTGGCCAGGAGGATTGCTGTTTTTATTCAGCCATTTGCCATTACCCAAAATCGGCTCACCAAAAATGCGGGAGATCTTGGTCTTGGGACCATTGTAACGTGCCATAGTTTTTATTCATTTCCGCTTTTTAAAAACCGGTGAGCTGATCGTTGAAAGCGGTAAAAATTAATCAGCCACCCTTTGGTTAAATGAATCCGGCCCATCCCATCCTTCCCGAAGGGAAGGCTCAGATCGAACCATCTATGTTTTTTGCAACATTCTTCATTCGAAAAATGTCATATATATAAGAACTGTTCTATCAGTGAAGTTTTATACCACCTAAGTTCCCCCTTCGGGGGACAGGGGCCTTAAACTCTTCTCTTTTTAGGAGGACGGCACCCGTTATGCGGCAATGGCGTCACGTCTTTGATCATCACTACCTCAATACCACTTTGTGCAATCGCACGGATCGCACTTTCTCTGCCTGCACCGGGACCTTTTACATAAACATCCACTCTTTTCAAACCGGCATCAAACGCTGTTTTTGCCGCATCACTGGCAGCCAACTGTGCAGCATAGGGAGTGTTCTTTTTAGAACCCTTGAATCCCATTTTACCGGCACTGCTCCAGGAGATCACCTGCCCGGTTTTATTGGTTAAGCTAATGATGAGGTTGTTGAAGCTGGCAGTAACGTGCGCATCACCGTATGCATCTACCTTGACTATTCTCTTTTTTGCGGCAGCCTTTGCACTTAATGGCTGCTGAGTTGCTTGTGCTTTTGCCATAATTTCTGTTCTGAGGTAATCTTTGTTTTTATTTACTCCTTTTGATCCCGATCGCTATCGGGACTGAATCAACCCTCCTGCTGACCTATGAAGCGATCTGGTATTGATTCAATATTAATTATAGGTCTTCCCAACAAAGTTTGAGGCCTGAGGTCTGAAGCCTGACGTCTGACTTCATACTTCAGACTTCCGTTATTTCTTCGGTGCTTTCTTTTTACCGGCAACCGTTTTACGCTTTCCTTTCCTTGTACGGCTATTTGTTCGTGTGCGTTGTCCACGAACCGGTAAACCTTTACGATGACGAAGGCCACGGTAACAGGCAATATCCAACAAACGCTTAATGCTCATCTGAACCTCACTGCGAAGAGCACCCTCCACTTTCATTTCATCATTAATCGTGTTACGGATCGCGTTCAGATCATCATCACTCCAATCGTTTACTTTCTTATTACGATCAATACTATTCTTGTCGAGAATATATTTTGCAGTCGAAGGACCAATACCATAGATATAGGTGAGTCCTATTTCGCCTCTTTTGTTTTTTGGTAAGTCAACACCGGCAATACGAGCCATATTCGATTTTAGATTTTATTCCGAAGGAACTCCTTCGGAGGATTTACGAATTCAGATTTATCCCTGTCTTTGCTTGAAACGAGGATTCTTTTTGTTGATCACATACAGCTTGCCTTTACGACGAACGATCTTGCAATCGACGCTGCGCTTCTTAATTGATGCTCTTACTTTCATACTTGTTGCTTGTTTCTTGTTACTTGTTTCTTGTCCCTCCTACTTATACCTAAAAATAATCCTGCCTCTTGTCAAATCATAAGGACTCATCTCCACACCCACTTTATCACCCGGCAATATGCGGATGTAATTCATTCTCATCTTCCCGGAAATGGTTGCCAGTATCTCGTGGCCATTTTCCAGCTTTACCTTGAACATAGCGTTTGATAGTGCCTCGATTATGGTACCATCTTGCTTGATCAGGGATTGTTTTGACATAGTTTTTTTGGGAGCGCAAAGATAAGAGTATCAATCTAAATAATAAAAAAACCGGGTTAATTTTTCCCGGTGGTGTGGAAACTATGTGTAGTACGCCTAAACCGCCCTGAATCAGGGTTTCAGGGCCGTTCCAGAGGCACCTTGGTCATATCCGCATGGAGGTTCTGGAGCTCGTGGACTGCGATCGGTACATGAAAATGGCGGTTGTCCTCCCGGTACCACATGTCGAGCTTGGAAAAATCGCCAGCCACGGGAGTAACCAGCCTGAATACTCCTTTTTTATACTTTACGGCAGTACCATCCAAAGGCTCTTTCTCAAAACCGAGCTTTAAAAGCTGCTCTTCATCAAGAGCGATCGGAAAGATATCGGTGGGTGCATACCAGAATTCCTGGACGCCATTGTCAACCAGGGCCATTTGTTCTTCGGCATTGGTTTCGACTACCATTCCTTCACGCATCAACCCTTCATCATTCACCATCACAATATCTCCAGCCTTTAGATGACCAAGTTTAATCATACAGCAACGTTTTAGTATCCGAATATAGAAAAGTTTAGAAACCCGGAGAAGGATTTTTCTCAACTTCTTTTGTGGTAACTAATGACAGCCCAACTATTGAATAGCAAAGCAAACCCACCCATGATAAGCAAATGATATTGTATGTCAGCAAGCCTGCTGCCTTTTAATACTACCATTCGCATCACTTCTATAAAATAGGAAACCGGATTAAAGCGGGTGATCCACTTCGCCCACTCCGGCATACTGTCGATGGATGTGTAAAGACCTCCCAGCAGGATAAAGATCATCATGATGAAAAATGATAACAACATCGCCTGCTGCTGATTTAATGAATAAGTCGAAATTAATAATCCCAATCCCAAAACCGCTAACAAATAAATGGCCGCAAAAACATAAATAGTGATAAAACTTCCGGCAGGAATAATTCCATAAGCCACTCTTGCGATCGTTAACCCGATCGTCAACACCACAAGCCCCAATATCCAGAAAGGGATAAGCTTGCCGAGAACAAAGTGAAATTTCCTTATGGGCGTTACATTGATCTGTTCTATTGTGCCGATCTCTTTTTCCTTTACAATATTTATGGCGGCAAGGTTTGTTCCGACCATAGTGAGCAGGATCACCAGGATACCCGGAACCATAAAATATTTATAGTTCATCAACGGATTGAACCAATTCGCCGACGCGACCTCAATTTGGGTCTCAGTGCTGAGCCTGGGAAGTTGTATCCATTCAGTTCTCACCTGTCCATTATAATCCTGCACAATGGAACGCAGATAAGAGCCTCCCAAATTTGCCTTTGTGCCATTGATGGCATTGATAGCCATGAATAACGTTGCTTCATCCTCCTTCACAAGATCTTTTTCGAAGTGATCAGGGATTTGCAGAATAAGATCGGCATTGTCTTTTTCTATTTCTTCAAGTGCATGTTCATAAGATGATGAATAGTTTGTTAGGATAAAATAACCCGAGGAGCTTATTTTATTGACCAATTGCCGTGAATATTCCGAGCGATCAAGATCAACGACCGCCAGCCTGATGTTCTTGATTTCATAATCAGCCGCCCATGGTAAGATCAGTAATTGAATAACGGGCATGACGAGAATGATCCTCAGTATTCCCGGGTCACGAAAAATCTGTCTGAATTCTTTGCGTAATATGAAATTTAATGTCCGCATAAAATATGATTTGCCACAGAGACCCGGAATTCACGGAATTGAATTTGAAACCTGGTAAAGAATTCGGGGCACTCCGAGCCTCCGTCGCATTTTTTGTTTTCTCATGCTAACCGGATTTTAAAACGTTTGATCGCCATCGTCAAAAAGAAAATCATCATGCCCGCCAGTATCAATGTTTCTTTCCAGATCACCTCCAATCCCACTCCTTTTATCATGACCGACTTTACAATGCTGTAATACCATTTCGCCGGAACTATATTCGAAACAATACGTAATGGCAATGGCATATTCTCCACGGGAAACATAAATCCGCTAAGCATAACTGTTGGTAAGAACAAGGCAACCAACGATATGAACATGGCTGTTTGTTGCGATTCGGCCCCGGAAGAGATCAACAACCCAAGAGATAATGAGACGAGCGTGAATAATATACTTTCAAATACCAGTAAGAACAGGTTTCCATTGATGGGTACCTCTAAAACAAACACACTTAACAATAATATAGAAGTAATATTAATAACGGAAAGCAATAAATAGGGAACGGCCTTCGCCAATACAACCAGCTGTGGGCGCATCGGGGACACCAGCAGGATCTCCAATGTACCCATTTCTTTTTCCTTTACAATGGTAATGGCAGTCATCATCGTACAAACCAGCAATAATACCATCGCCATTACACCCGGAACAAAATTAAAGGCCCCTTTTAGTTGGGGATTGTAAAGCATTCTCATTTCCGTATTGATCGTGTAGGGCAGCTTCCTTTCATCGGTGATCCGGTTTTGGTAATCATGTATGATCGATGTAGCATAATTCGTGAGCTGGTCTGCCGTATTCGGGTCTGCCGCATCGGCGATTATTTGTACCTGTGCTTTATTAAAATGAAGAAGGTCTTCATTAAAATGTTGGGGAAATACAATGGCCAGTTTAATTCTCCCTTTTTTGAATTCATCTTCGATCTCCCTGTATGAAAAAAGATTTCTTCCTATATCGAAGTACTGGCTGGCATTCAACTGGGCGCTAAGCGAAGTAGTTGCGGCATCTTTTGAATGATCAAGCACCGCGATGGTGGCATTCTTTACTTCATTGGTAAGCGCAAATCCAAAAATGATGATCTGCACAATGGGCATTCCCAGGAGGATAAACATGGTTCGTTTATCCCGCCAGATATGATAAAACTCTTTTGTTACAAATGATAAGAACTGCTTCATATCAATCTGCTGCTCTTACAGCTTTTCTTGCTAACATTAAGAATACCTCATCCATCGTTGACGCGTTATAGGTATGTTTCAATTGAGGTGGCGTATCCAACGCTTCAATTCGCCCATCTACCATGATACTTACCCGATTACAATATTCGGCTTCATCCATGTAATGCGTGGTTACGAAAAGCGTTGTTCCATTAGCGGCCGCCTCATAGATCATATTCCAGAACTCTCTTCTTGTCACCGGGTCCACCCCACCGGTTGGTTCATCAAGAAAAACGATCCCCGGCTGGTGAAATAACGCGACGGAAAAGGCAAGTTTTTGTTTCCATCCAAGAGGCAATGATCTTACCAACAAGTTTCGCTCCTTTTCCATGTGTAGTTGCCTGAGGATCGTCGCCGTTTTCTCCTTAATATACTTATCTGTCATATGATAAATGCCCCCATAGAATTCCATATTTTCTTTTACCGTAAGATCTTCATACAAAGAAAATTTCTGGCTCATATAGCCGATACTTTTCTTGATCTTTTCATTCTCCCTGTATACATCGTAGCCCCCCACAGTTGCCTCGCCGGATGTTGGCAGCGACAATCCACACAGCATGCGCATCGCCGTTGTTTTGCCTGCACCGTTTGCGCCAAGAAAGCCGAATATCTCTCCTCTATGCACATCAAAGCTGATGTGATCGACAGCCGTAAAGTCGCCAAACTTTTTGGTAAGATTGTTTGCTGTTATTACTTTGTCGTCGCTCATCTTAATTCTTCATTAATGCAATAAAACAATCTTCAATATCGGGTTGCACCATGCCGCCAACAGCATTCTCGCTTTTCCTGCCTTCAATCACTTGCCGGAGCTGTCCTTCCCCACGCTCTTCCTTTATTACTACATGATGGAACTCTCCAAATGGATACACATTCTCCACAAAATCCTTTTGCCTCAATTCGTGTAACAAGGACAGCATCCGGTCTGACTTTACAGCCCATAGCGGTTTTGAGAAACCTTTTACAACCCCTTGTGGCGTATCGATGGAAAGAATTCTTCCCGCCTGGATCAACGCAACGCGGTCACATAATCCGGCTTCATCCATATAGGGCGTAGAAACTAAAATTGTTAACCCTTGATCCTTTAACCGCTTCAACATTTCCCAGAATTCTTTTCTTGAAACGGCATCAACACCTGTGGTAGGTTCATCTAAGAACAAAACGGAGGGGCGATGGATCAGTGCACAACTCAGCGCCAATTTTTGTTTCATCCCACCCGATAATTTTCCTGCTTTGCGATCTTTAAAAGGTTCGATCTGTGCATAGATATCTTTTATCAGGTCGTAATTGTCTTTGATGGTCGTATTAAAAATGGTAGCAAAAAAGTCTAAGTTCTCCTCAACCGAAAGATCGGGGTACAAGGAAAATTTACCCGGCATGTAACCAACGCGATTGCGGATTATTTTATAATCTTTTACCACATCAAATCCCTCAACGGTTGCCCTCCCACTGTCAGCCAGTAACAATGTTGTGAGAATTCTGAACAGAGACGTCTTGCCTGCGCCATCGGGGCCAATTATGCCAAACAGTTCTCCCTGCGATACACTAAAAGAAATATCGCTTAGTGCAACCGCTTCTTTTTTCTTCCCGTAGGTCTTAATAATATTTTCAACAACAACTGCATTCATCTGACCTGTTATTTTTATTTTGTTATCAGCTACAGTACTTTCATCATCGTCCCTTGCGTCGCACCCTTCATCGTTATGTAATTCTATTCGGCAATATATGCGAGCCTTTTCGTGCTTCCGTGGCAATTCATTTTTGGTACAACATGATTGTTCAATAAAAACCTATTATATCTGGCTCCCAGGCTAAAGCCTGGGGCTATCAATTTACCATTGACCATTCACTATTCACAATTTCACCTCGCCATACATTCCAATCTTTAAAAACCCATCATTCTTCACCTTCACTTTTATCGCATACACCAAATTTGCTCTCTCTTCCTTTGTCTGAATTGTTTTTGGCGTGAACTCTGCCTTATCAGAGATCCAGGTGATCGTACCAGGATATTCTTTATACTTTTTCTCCCCCTGGTCAATCATTACTTTCACTTGTTGACCCAATTTTATCATCGGCAGTTGAGTGCCCGTTATATAAGCTCTCAAGCTCAATTCAGACAGGTCAGCAATTTTATATAATGCTTTTCCAGCAGATGTGATCTCCCCTGCTTCCGCATATTTGGTAAGAACTGTTCCCGTCACAGGGTTCACGATGTTTGCTCTTTGTGCCTGGTCTTCCAGCTGCGCTATCCGTTTCCTGAGAGGATCGGCTTCACTGAGTATGCTGCGATTCTGCGTAGCTACATTATTTTTCTGAACATTGATCTGTTGCCTTGTCACCGCCATTTGTTTTTTCACCGCATCGATCTGGTAGTTGACATCATCCAGCTGTTTTCCTGTGGCAGCATCAGCCTTTAATAAATTCTCGATCCTGGTCCTTTCATGCAATAGATTATCAAGTTGTGTTTGCTGAACAGACAACTGATCTTGTAAAAGTCTTACCTGTTCAGCCGGGCTTGACGTTTTTTGATTCAATGCATTGATGCTTGCTTCCACCTGCTCCTGTTGCAGATCAATATTGGTTGCATCCACGGCACCCACAATACTATCCTTCACCAAGTGCATCCCTTCCTCAACATTGAAAGAAAGGAGCCTTCCGGGCAGTTCTGATGAAACAATAGTTTCATCGGCTTCAAATGTTCCCGATGCATCGAAATCATTCCCATTCCCATTGCATCCTGCAACACTTAACATTGCTAAAGCGATAATTGTAAATTGAAATCTCTTTTCCATAATGCATATTTTAAATCCGAAATCTAAAATTCAAAATCTAAATCTCATTCCCTGCCCGCCAGCGTCTGGTAAATGATTTGCGCCTGTAATAATTGTATCTGGTGTGTGATCAGGCTTTGCCTTGCCTGGTCTTCGGCATTCACTTCCCTCAAATAATCATTAGCCGTGATCACTCCATTTTCCAATTGGGCTTTCGCCGCATCCTTCACCCTTGCTCTGAGCTCAATAATATCGTTGTCTGTCGCCACCAGTTTTTGGAGTTTTTCTACTTCCGATAGCTGACGTTTGAGATCAGTGTTCGTATTCAGCAAGAAAGTCTCCGTTTGTATTTCAACAGTCTTTTGATTCAGCTCAACGATCTTCTTTTCCTTATTCCGGGTATAGAAACCGCCAAAGTTCCAGTTCAGCCGGATTCCTGCTGTATAATAAAAATCAAAATTGTTAGAAAGAAAATTCAAACCGGGTCGGCCATATCCCCCCTGCCAGAACACACTTGCTTTAGGTTTATTTCTTGAGTCGATCAGCTTGTATTGACCACCTAATAACTTTTCCTGTGTCGAATAGAGTTTTAATTCCGGTCTTTGAACATCATTAACCAACAATGCCGGCTCAACAACCGGCTTTTCCAATTTTATATCTTTTGCAAGACTTTGATTAATGAATAAACTCAGCACGTCTACATATCCGTCTCGTGAAGCTTTTAATTCAATCTGTCGCTGGTCTGTTTTAAGTAATTCTGCCTGTAAGACATTCAGATTTGATCTGAAGGCTGTGCCATTATTTACCTGCGCTTCCACTCTTTTTATTCCATTGTTCAGATCGGATCTTATAAGCTCAATTTGTTTTAACTGCTCATCAAGAAAAAGAATACCCACAAACAGTTGATTGATCCTTTCTTTTAGCTTATATAATTCCACGTTTATTTTTTGTTGTTCTACCTGCTCACTCAGATCCTGTATATTTTTTTGTTGCCTGATCAATCCGCCGTCATAGATCAGCTGGCTAATATCAGCAATAACTTTATATTGATGTTTTGATGGCGACTCGATATTTACACCGGGGATCGGAACTTTAACGCTGGTTACTTCTGATTGATAGGTTGCTTGCCCGCTGAGATTTAGTTGTGGGAAAAAACCCGTACTTAGGTTACTAATTGTATATTCTTTTGTCTTGCTTATCAGTTCCCGCTGTTTTATCAATGGATAATTCTTTTGAGCAAGATCATAGGCTTGCTCTAAACTGAGAGACTCCTGAGCTGAAGAATGAATAATTGATAATGAATTAATAATTGTCAACAATAATCTTTTCATATAGATCATTTTCGAATCGATTCAATAATAAATTCTGGTATTTCACGTTTTCTCTCTTCCATAGCTTTCCGGAATTGCGGGTCACTCAGGTGAAGATTACGGGTGATCATGGGTCGGGCAATAAACGGGAAGATGGTCATCGATAAAAGATGCATCAGTAAGTGAAGAGGATGCACTCGCCTGATCGTTCCTTTTTTTATCTCCCGT
>DASTIZ010000216.1:0-4499 GCA_035717045.1 Chitinophagaceae bacterium | reverse complement strand
CCTTATCAGCAGTAACTGCCTGGTTTATCCCGGGCATATTGATGGAAACTGAATATCGTAAATATAAAAAGGAGCGGGCTTTATTGAATGTTTAAAGATCTTGATCCCATATTACATTCTCAATTGCGTTTGGCAGTGATGTCACTTTTAATCAGTGTAAAGGAAGCAGAGTTTACGTTCCTGAAAGAAAAAACGAATGCTACTGCCGGCAACCTGAGTGTACAGATCCAGAAGCTGAAAGAAGCCGGCTATATCGACGTGATAAAACAATTTAAGGACAATTACCCGCAAACAATTTGTAAGATCACTTCAACCGGTATTGCCGCTTTTGAAGAGTATGTAAAGAACCTGCAGGTTTACCTTACCCAGCCAAAATAAAAAGGCCCTTTAGAAAAAGGGCCCGTCTCCGTTGATACTCTAAGTGTATGAAAAGGTATAGGGTTAAACTATTTCATTTCTGCCTTAAAGCTGAGTACCGGGAGATCTCGTTCGTTATTAATGGTGACATGATTCCAAAACCGTCTATTGTTTAATGAATTTTTTTGTTTGGATGTCTGCGCCGTTAGTCACTTCAATCGTGTACATGCTTGTTTGCATGTTTGAAGTCAACGGGAAACTGATCAAATTATCTCCTTTAAAGCTGTTCACCTTATTACGAATGATCACTTTACCTGTCATATCATATATTTTCACGTCGATCACTTTATCGGCACTGGCCGTATAGTTAAAGGTGAGCTGATCACTAACCGGATTGCCCATGATCCTGAGATGATTGCTCGTCGTGATCTTATTCTGAAAAGTAAGTATCCTGGAATAACTAACTTCATCTGTTTTGCTGGTGATCCTGAGGCGGTACATTACTTTTTCAAAGGCCGGGATGGTTTCGTAAAACATATAATCTTCAACGCCTTTATTTTCTCCGGTGAATACCAGGGCAACAGTTTTGAATTCTTTCCCGTCATAGCTTCGTTCCACCTCGAACTGGTTGATCATTTCGTTATTGCCGACTTTCCATTGAAGCCGCGTTTTATTATTCGCATCGATATTACCCTGGAAGCTTATCAGGTTAACCGGTAAAACAGACCAATAATTATCAATGGCCAGCGTGGTATCATAACAGTCAGAAGCAGATTTTACATCGATTATCACGGCCACATCCCATGTTGGCAATACGATGAATTGCGAACCCGTAGGTGTGCCGGTAAATGTCCTTGAATCAATCAAGACGTCATTTATGTCAAATTGTAGTGCTATTCCGGCATCAGAATAAACATTTACTACGATGGGTAAGGCAGCGGCCGGTGCCGACAGTATATTGTAAGTGAGGAGCGCCTTTGTAGGTTCCATCGCATATTGAGAAATGATTGCTGATATGGATAGTTGATTCCCGGGATCAGACGAGAAAGAACCATTTGTTGAACCAGGATTATGTTGTCCGGGTTGGTCGCTTTTTAACCAGTCACCACACAGGCCATCAAAGCTCCTGTAATAACCATTGTTCGTACCTAACGAGTTTGGGATAAATTCTACTTCGCTGTCTGGAATTGCATTAAAGTTGATCGTGAAATCAGGAGAGCTGCCACTCATATCGACCGGCAGGGAGGGCATTGACTTTATGGTTCCGGGCAGTGTAGTTGTATTGATCCCACCAACCACTCCATTGACCAAAATCCCGTTCTTATACACAAAAACATGATATACGCCGTCGCTTCCACCAACGATTCTTACCATGAAGTCATTCAGGTTTGCCGGAACTGCAACGGAGGTATAGGAGGCACCGTTCCGTTGCCATTTGGAGAGTGCACCGCCTGCAGGCATTGCGTTCCAACTGAAATTGGCAATCTGACCTAATTGTAATTGTATATCGAAAGGGTTCTGCGATGCACCCACGTAATAGCCATGTGCGGCCATGTTTGCGTTGGGAAGATCAAGCACATAGAAACCAGAATTGATACCTTCTTCGTAATACGTTACAATCGTATAATTGTCCAGGTTTTCAACGCTATTGCTCTCGTTATATAATTCGAAGAATTCATGATAGCCATTACCTGGTTGCGGGTAAACTTCATTCAGCACGGCTTGCGATCTCAACAGGAGTGAACTATAAACGAGTACGCAGATGAGTAAAATTTTCTTCATTTTCTTAGGGGTTGAATTTAAACGTCCTTGATTTTTTTCAGCAGCTGAATACCGGTGATAGCAGTGATGCGATTTGAGAGTGATATCAGTACGGATTATTCAGAAGCAGTTTTACCTGGATATTTGGTTTTTTTTCGATACAAATCTACTATGGCATTCTTTCAAATACAAGCTTGTTGGAATGAAATTTTACTATGTCGCACATTTACTAAAGCAGGCAGCCTGATTGAATTATAAATCGCCTGAAAACGGATGAAAAGACAATGATCGAGATAACTGGAATTTGATTCCTGGCTTGTTTGTCATGCAGTTTATTGCTTAATGAATGATGTCGTGAGGCATAGAATGGCGTTATTTACCTCTATTATATAAAGACCAGGAACAAATCTGGAATTTAGTGGAATCGTTATGAAATTATTTCCTTTGACACTATTTATTTTTTGATAGAGTACAGGGTTACCGCACAAATCATAGATCTTTACTTCGGCCTTGTCTGATCTTTTGGATGTATAGTTGAAAGAAAGCCTGTCATATGCAGGGTTTCCCATGATTTTGATACTATAATCTGAAGCGATCTTAGTCTGAAGCATAACAATCCTGGAATAAAATGTATTGTGGTTTTTACTTACGATTTTCAGGCGATACATCATTTTATCCGGGATGGCGAACGTGTCGGAATAAGTATAACTTTCGGTGCCAAACTTGTCCGTGGCGACCAAAATTCCGATTGTCTCAAAATCTTTTCCGTCAGTGCATCTTTCAATTTCGAATCTGTTGGCGCCCTTGTTATTGGTAATTGTCCAGGCCAGGCGATTAATGGAGTTGTCAGAACTACCACTAAAATTGGCAACAAAAGCCATATCCAGTTGTCCATTTATCTGTTGAATACCTATTAGAAGAGTAAGCAAACAAAGGGAAAAGTATTTTTTCATTTTAATAGGGTTGAATTGAAATATGGCCTTTACATTTTTGAAGCAGAAAATTCGTAGTGATAGTGAGACACTGTTAACGATAGTATCAATACGGATTATCCAGCGGTGGCTTTACGGGGATATTGTGGTTTTTGTCCGGCACAAATCTACTATGCTCTTATCGTACATGCAAGCTAATTTGATATGACTTTTACGATAGCGGGTTTTTTCATGATGGTGACAAAAAGAAAAAAAGGCCCTTTAGAAAAAGGGCCCGTCTCCGTTGATACTCTAAGTGTATGAAAACTTTTCAAGGCCTTAACCAGTCGTCAGATTCATTTGAATTAGTATCGGAGACATGCTGCATTGACGAGGATTCCTTTGTTTTCTTCCCTTTGCTCCCTCAAGTGAAAGGAAGATGGCTTGTATAAAGATTTGCTTTTGTCTTAGAAAAAAGCCGAAACACAGTTTTCGGCTTTTCATAATCGGATTCCAATTTTCAAGGATGGGTTTTCAACCTAAGATGAAAGATATATACGAGCTTATATTCTTATTGTTTTACAAATTTGGCAATCTGACGGCTATCGGCATTTGCTACTTCCACTACATACATACCGCGGGTGAAAGTCGCATTTAATGCCAGGCTTAACAGGTTACTCCCCTCAGCGCTGTTCACTTTCTGGCTCATCAATGTCTTACCAGCCAGGTCGTATACTTTGATGTTTACTTCCTGCGTCGAGTTTGAATAGAAGCTGAATGTAAGTTTATCTTTTACCGGGTTGCCATAGATTTTGATATCGTTTGTGATCAATGTCCTCGTTTGGAACACAAGAATTCTTGAGTAATCAATATCCTGGCCTTTGTCGATCATTTTTAAACGATACATAACCCTGTCACTGGCTGTTACTGTTTCATAGAAGATGTAATTCTCAGTGCCCATTTTTTCAGAAGTAAATACTACACCTACCGTTGTAAAGTCACGACCATTTGTGCTTCTTTCAACTTCGAACCTGTCTACAGTTTCGTTATCGGCTACGGTCCAGTTTAATGTTACTTTATTATTCTTATTCATGTTGCCCTGGAACTTTAAAAGGTGTACAGGCAGCGGTGATAAACCGTTAGGTACCGCAATTACCTGGTCAAAGCAACCTGAAGGGCTCTTAACAATAAGCATTACCGGGTCAGTTCTTGAAGGGAGGATCACGTATTGGTCTCCTTCATATGTAGCGTATATAATTCTTGAGTCAACTAATACATCATTGGCATCGAGCTGGCCAACAATTCCAAGATCAGTATAAATTTGGATTGTTACAGGGAAAGCAGCTAAGGTTGTAGAAGTAATATTATACGTTAATAATGCTTTGGTATAATCTCCACCTAATTCACTGATGGAATAACTAACTAAAACGCTGCCACTACCCGCCACCGCAGCACCGTTCGAAACACCAG
>DASTIZ010000215.1:0-2650 GCA_035717045.1 Chitinophagaceae bacterium | reverse complement strand
TCACATAAGCAGCAGTAAGCATTTGCATTTAGAAAAACCTTTGTTTCTACAAAGGTTTTATTTTCACATCCATGAAATTTAGCTGTAGCTTTCGATTGTGAGACAAATAAAAAACAATGACTGAATATGTCACAAAAACTTCGGAGCCACGATTGGTTTGGCAGAAAAGATAAAGATGGGATTATTTATCGCAGTTGGATGAAGAACCAGGGCATGCCGCCTGATCATTTTGATGGAAGACCGGTGATCGGGATCTGCAATACATATAGTGAATTAACTCCATGCAATGCGCATTTCCGTGAACATGCCGAATCAGTAAAACGTGGAGTGCTGGAGGAGGGAGGATTTCCTGTTGAGTTTCCCATTATGAGTTTAGGCGAAACATTAATAAAGCCAACAGCCATGTTGTTTCGTAACCTGGCGAGCATGGATGCCGAAGAAAGTATTCGGGGTAATCCTATTGATGGGGTAGTGCTGCTTACTGGTTGTGATAAGACGACTCCATCGACTGTGATGGGTGCTGCAAGTGTTGGATTGCCGACGATCGTTGTGCCGGGTGGACCGATGCTGAATGGCCGATATAAGGGTGAATTGATCGGCAGCGGCACGCATGTCTGGAAGTTTGATGAGGATATGAAGACAGGAAAGATGACGCAGGAAGATTGTGAATTTGCGGAAAGTTGCATGAGCAGAAGTATTGGGCATTGTATGACGATGGGTACGGCGAGTACAATGGCCTGCATGGTTGAATCCCTGGGATTGACATTAAGCGGCGCGGCTGCGATACCGGCTGCTGATTCAAGAAAAAAAGTGATGGCGCAATTGAGTGGTCGCCGTCTTGTGCAAATGGTAAAAGAGAACCTGACCATAGATAAGATAGTGACCCGTGAAGCATTTGAAAATGCAATAATCGTAAATGCGGCAGTAGGGGGATCATCAAATTTCATTATTCATTTGCTGGCTATAGCTGGAAGAATAGGCGTGAAGCTTGAGCTGGAAGATTTTGATAAACTGGGAAGTCATATTCCACTGCTCGTGAACCTGATGCCTTCAGGGAAATACCTGATGGAAGATTTTTATTATGCAGGTGGATTGCCTGTCGTGCTAAATGAACTAAAAGCCCATTTGAAAAAAAATGTCATTACAGTCACCGGCAAAAATCACCATGATAATATAAAAGGGAATACGGATTGTTATAATTATGAAGTGATCGCTACAAGTGATAAACCATTGATCCCCGAAGCGGGCTGTGTAATAGTAAAAGGTAACCTGGCGACGAATGGGGCCGTGATAAAACCTTCAGCTGCCACGCCCGAATTAATGAAACATCGTGGCCGGGCGGTAGTGTTTGAAAGTATCGAAGACTATCATGCCCGTGTTGATGATCCAAATCTGGACATTGATGAAACCTGCGTGATGGTATTAAAATATGTAGGACCAGTCGGGTATCCCGGAATGCCTGAAGTTGGTAATATGGCATTACCGAAAAAAATTTTGCAGAAGGGAATAAAAGATATGGTTCGGATTAGTGATGGAAGAATGAGCGGCACCGCCTATGGTACCACGATATTGCATGTATCGCCTGAATCAGCAATTGGCGGCAACCTGGCTCTTGTACAAAATGGAGATATGATCGAGTTGGATGTTGAGCAAAGGAAAATTCATCTTGATGTTTCGGATGACGAGTTGACAAAACGAAGAGCAAAATGGAAGGCGCCAAAACCTGCATCCGAAAGGGGTTATGTAAGCATGTACGTTAAACATGTGCTGGGTGCAGACAAAGGCGCGGATCTTGATTTTTTGCAGGGAAGTTCCGGTAGTGTGGTTACAAGAGATTCTCATTAAACCTCCTGTCCCTTAAAGAGTGAACTTAGATTGAAAAACATCACAAGACGTATGGACGCTTAAATTTGAATTTGGTTTATGTACTTAACGACATTGCTACTATCATCGCCGGTTGCGACGCTCCGTTCAACGTTCTGTCCACTATTCAGCAATTACGTGGCTGTTTACGCTGAGTTTGACGAAGGGTCACGCTCCTCTGCTTTCGGTAATTTTATTCGGGATACTTGTAACTAATAAAATATGAAACCCTCATTTGCAATTTTGTGTTTAATTTCCCTTTTCGCCTGTTCGAATAACAATTCTGATAAAAAAGTGGGAAAGAATAACGCAATTGGTTCGATTGAACGATTTGATCCGGCACTGGATAATATCATTTCAGCCAATGCAAAAATTGAGGTGATAGCAGAAGGCTTTGAATGGAGTGAAGGTCCGCTATGGATTGAAAAGCACAATATGCTTTTGTTTAGCGATGTCCCGATGAATACGATCTTTAAGTGGACGGAAGCAAAAGGAAAAGAAGTTTATTTGAAACCCAGCGGTTATACTGGTGCTGAACCGAGTTTATGCAAAGAACCAGGAAGTAATGGTCTCACGCTTGATGCGTCTGGAAACCTGGTTTTATGCCAGCATGGCGACAGGCAAATGGCAAGAATGGATGCTCCGCTCGACAAACCCGAACCAAAATTCATTTCGCTTGCGAATAAATACAATGGTAAAAGATTCAGCAGCCCGAATGATGCAGTCTTTAACAGCGCCGGCGAGCTATTTTTTACAGATCCCCCGTATGGGTTGCAAACACAGGATG
>DASTIZ010000214.1:0-9073 GCA_035717045.1 Chitinophagaceae bacterium | reverse complement strand
CAGCCCGAAGTTTTGTTTGCCGTAAAATCTGCGACAGGCGCCTGGCCAACAGCCTGATACCCGCCGGCAGACAGGAGAATAAACAGAGCGAATAAACAGCCCTGCAAGCTATAAACACTCTTTATTCCCAATAGCAGTACGTATTTGGGTAGTTTTATATGAAAAAAATAGGGTCGCATTTTTGGCTTTACATAAAAGTCAATTAATTTCTGGTAAATCAATAGGATAATTAGAAACTCAGGCCCAGCTATCTCTCTGAGATAGAGCTTGAATATTGACCTGTTTGATAATTGATCGTTTAAGGATCAGCTTTCCGTAGGCAGGATTTATAGCTTATCTAGTCGTAAAGTTTTTGTCTCAGTCCCATTCGTCTGCGTAGCTTCCACATATGTCCAACTATTTTTCGTAATGTTCCAGGTTCCATTTATTAGTGCAATAGGATCGGTGGCTCCTGGAAAACTTGCCCAGGTGGTCATTGCAGATGCATTTCCATCCCAGTTACCGGTTCTTTCCGTAACGCCATTATTTATGGCGTCTACAGTTTTATTACTATAATATTGAAACTTATAAGTAGAAAAGCTTGATGTAATATCCACACCATTTTGGGTGAACTTTGTGACCTTCCATTGACCGTCGGTCATCGCCTTAATGACAAGATCCTCCCCGACCTGCTCGATAGTTCTTTTGCAGCTTCCCAGGACGGAGGCGATTAGGAATAAGGCTATTAGTTTTTTCATAAGTGGGCCTAAAAGAAGAGGCAAGATAGCTATTGTCAATGACCTATGCAATAGGAAAATAGCTTCCCGTACTGTGCAAAAGCCGTTCCATCCACGGCCTTTGTGGAAATATTTTAGACTGAATTCATTTGGGGAACCCGGGGGAAGCCTGAAGTTCATTCAATTGACTGATATGACGCGTCGTGTGGGACGATATCATCAGGCAAAGCTGGTAACAATCCAGTAAACCAAACCGCATTTGTACAAAATGATTACGCAAATCTTCTGAAGTCGCTTTGATATATTTTATGTGAGCAGCCCGGGTTGTCCGGAAATCACTCAATGCTTCCTCTAAAGTTTTATAGGGAGTGTTTTGAGGCTCTAAAGAGGGTAATGTTTGTACTTTATTGTCCCTGTTTTCCATCATTTTTATTACCTGTTCGTCCGTTACTTTCAGATCTTTTTTCTTTTCGGGAGTTGCAGGTTCTTTCATGCTTTTTTCAAGCAATTCCCACAAGTTATTTTCTGAAATGGCTATATGATAAACGCATTCTTTCACCGACCATTTGTCCGGAGAACTTTTGAAATCCATTTGTTTTGCGCTGAGGCCCTTAACAGCATCCTGAAGATCAGCCTTTGTTTTTTTCATGTGTTCGGCTGCAAATTTTCTTTCTTTTTTTGACAATACATCACCAGTAGGTGTGCCGGCTAATCCTGAAATGACAATGAAAAGAAGAAGAAGATAATGGTAAGTTTTTCTTCGTGGCATAGCATTCGGTTTAGTTCTATGGTCGGGGGACGGGATAATTTTCGCCAGGTAGGTTGGGACGGAAAAGTTACGAAAGCATTTTAATCCAGATGTCATTTTTTCTGCACTTTTTACAAAATAATCCAGGCAAGGCTTTGCTACCTTTAGCCGATGAAAATTAAAGATGTCGTTGCTACCCTGGAATCGCTAGCTCCACCTTCACTGCAGGAGAGTTATGATAATGCCGGGCTAATAACAGGCGACGAAAATGCCGAATGCAACGGAATTTTAGTTTCATTGGATGCCACGGAAGCGGTAATTGATGAAGCAATTAAAAAGAACTGTAACCTTATTATTTCTCATCACCCTATAGTTTTCTCCGGCCTCAAGCGAATCACGGGAAAGAATTATGTTCAAAAGGCCGTTATTAAGGCAATAAAAAAAGAGATAGCCCTGTATGCAATTCATACCAATCTTGACAATATTATCAATGGAGTAAATGGCAGGATTGCCAGTGTGCTTGGTTTAAGGAATATCTCCATTTTATCATCAAAAGAAAACCAGCTAAAAAAGCTATTTACATTTGTTCCCGTTGCCAATGCTGACAAAGTGAGGCAGGCAATTTTTGACGCCGGCGGGGGACATATCGGGAATTATGATGAATGTAGTTTTAACGCAGAGGGATTTGGAACATTCAAAGGAGCCATGAATACGGCTCCCTATGTCGGGATGCCGGGTGAGCTCCATAAAGAGAACGAAGTAAGGATTGAGGTGATATTTCCCACCTGGTTAGAAAGCAGGATTATCCAATACCTGTTGGCGGCCCATCCCTACGAAGAGGTAGCTTATGATATTATAAAGCTCGATAATAAATTCTCAGCTGTCGGGTCGGGAGTAATTGGATCTTTGGATAAGCCACTTCCGGAAGCTGAGTTCTTAAAACAAGTAAAGGAAGGATTCGGCTTACACGTTATAAAGCACACGCGACTGTTGGGGAAAGAAATCAAAAGGGTAGCCATCTGTGGTGGCGCCGGAAGTTTCCTGATTTCCAGCGCTTTGGCTTCCGGAGCCGACATTTACATTACCTCAGATATCAAATACCATGAATTTTTTGATGCGAATGATAAAATGATCATTGCCGACATTGGTCATTATGAAAGTGAACAATTCACCATCAACCTGTTGCAGGAATTTTTAGAACAAAAATTCCCTACCTTTGCCGTCCTCAAAACAGAGGTGAATACCAACCCCGTAAGATACTTTTTGTAAACGCGGGCTGAGAGTCAAAACTATCATACAAAAACAATCAATAAAATAAATGAGTACAGTAAAAGAATACTCGGTACAGGAAAAACTGACCAGTCTTGTTTCACTTCAAAAAATTGATTCCAAGCTGGACGAATTAAAAGTATTAAAAGGTGAGCTTCCAATGGAAGTTGCCGACCTGGAAGATGAGATCCAGGGTTTGCATTCAAGACAAACCAGGATCGAAGAAGAGATCAACGGGATCACCGAGTTTATTGAGCAAAAGAAAGAAGCCATTAAAGAATCGCAGGCGCTGGTGAAGAAGTATGAGAAGCAAAGCAACAATGTTAAGAATAACAGGGAGTTTGAAGCGATCAATAAAGAGATCGAGATGCAGCAATTGGAAGTAAAACTTGCTGAAAAGCATATCAAGGATGCTACGGACGAGATAGCAGAAAAAGCTGTATTACTTGAAAAGGCGAAGAAGACAATTGCAACTAAAGAGGGAATTCTGAATACGAAGAAGGAAGAACTGGAGAAGATCATAGCCTCCACTGAAAAGGAAGAAAAACATTTTAATAAGCTGGCTGCAGAAGCAAAAGATTCGGTTGATCCGCGTTTGCTGGCAAGTTATAATAAAATACGTGATAGTTACCGGAATGGGTTAGCCGTTGTCCAGGTGGAAAGAGATGCATGTGGTGGTTGCTTCTATGCCATCCCTCCTCAGAAGCAAAGTGAAATTCGCCAGCACAAGAAGATCATGGTTTGTGAAAACTGCGGCCGCGTATTAGTTGATAACGACCTTCACGCAGCAGTCGAAGTAAAATAATTGCAAATAATTTTTTATTTCCCCGTTTGGTTCTTACCGGACGGGTTTTTTTTGCTTCCACAAAAAGAGTTTTCGTTCCGTCGTTGCGAGCACAGCGAAGCATTTTGGACTAAATTGCGATATGCTGAAACAACTCTCCATCCGCAACTATGCTATTATTGAGGCAATCGACATAAAATTTCCGGCAGGTATGAATGTGATTACCGGTGAAACGGGCGCTGGTAAATCGATCATCATGGGAGCGCTGGGATTAATACTTGGCGACCGGTCCGATTCTTCTGCCTTGCTTAATAAGGACAGGAAATGTATCGTTGAGGGAGTTTTTGCGGCTGATCACAAATTGACAATAAAGGATTTTTTGAAGGAACATGAGTTAGATGCCGAAGAAGAATTGGTGCTAAGAAGGGAAATAGCGGTTACCGGGAAATCACGGGCATTTATTAATGACACTCCTGTAAATCTTGAACTATTACGGGCATTTAGCGGGTTGCTTGTTGATCTTCACCAGCAGTTTGACAGTTTGCAATTAGGCGAAAATGATTTTCAACGGGAAGTTATTGATGCATTGGCCGGCAGCCAGGGTTTGGTAAAAGAATACCAGGCTGTCCATGCTCAATGGAAAAGGTTGCAAAAGGAACTGGAAGTATTAAGAGAGCGAAAGTTCCAGTTTGATAAAGAAGCTGATTATAATCGTTTCCAGTTTGATGAATTGGAAGAGGCGGCGTTTAGGGAAAATGAGTTGGAAGAAACAGAGGCTGAATTAAAGCTGCTGAATAATTCGGAAGAGATCCGGAACGCTTTATCCAAAGTGTGTTTTGAGTTGACAGAAAGTGAGACCCCGATAGTACAGCAACTGAAAAGCTTATCAAATCAATTACAGGGTTATTCCTCCTTTCATGCCGGTCTTCCGGATCTGGTACGAAGATTACAATCAGCCCAGCTGGAATTACAGGATATCGCCGGTGATCTTGGTAACATCGGTACTCATATTAATTATAGCCCGCAGAAAATCGAACAATTAAATGACCGGCTTGCTTCCGGTTATAAATTGTTAAAGAAACACAGTGTCAAAACGACTTCAGAATTGTTGGCGATACAAAAACAATTTGAAGAAAAATTGCAGGCAGTATTGAATATCGATGAAGAAATAAAAAATAAAGAACAGGCTGTAGCAGAGATAACGCACGTCTTGTCGCTACAGGCAAAAACAATATCAGAGAGAAGGCATAAACAGGTTAAGCCTTTAGAAGAAAAAGTAAACAAACTGTTAGTGTAGGTAGGCATGCCGAATGCAAAGATCAGGGTCGAGGTTAAGGATGAGGTTGAGTTGAACGCATTTGGAATGGACAGGATAGATTATTTGTTTGACGCCAATAAAAGCAAACAGTTTTTGCCCGTCAGCAAAGTGGCAAGCGGAGGGGAATTGAGCAGGCTGATGCTTTGTATCAAATCCCTGGTTGCAGAAAAACTCGATATGCCTACGCTGATCTTTGATGAGATTGATACAGGAATTTCGGGTGAAGCAGCGCGACAGGTCGGCATAATTATCAAAGAACTTGCCAGGAACCGGCAGCTGATCTGTATTACGCATCAGCCTCAAATCGCCGGGAAAGCCAATGCTCATTTCTTTGTTTATAAAGAGATCGTGAAGGATGAAGTAAAGACAAATATCCGCGTGCTGAATAAAGATGAACGAATAACAACGATTGCGAAAATGCTGAGTGGCGAGAAACCAACGGCTGCTGCCATGGAGAATGCAAGAGAAATGGTCAATAATTGACAATCGTCGATAGACAATAAGCAGATGAAATCATTGGTCGTCCTCTCTTTAATAGTGGCTTTCATGTTTATTGGCTACGTAATAAATTACTGGCTACAACAACTCATTCAACCAAGACATTCATTTGCACGGTTACTTTTTTATTTTTTGACTGTTTTGATCTCGGTATTTGTTTTATCGTTTCTCATGGTACTGGTGATCTCAGGACTTTACCCGGCCGAGCTAATGAAATAACTTCTTACTTTTACCCATACAAACCAAATAGCTATGGCATATAATCTTTTAAAAGGAAAAAGGGGAATTATTACAGGCGCGCTGGATGCGAATTCTATTGCATGGAAAGTGGCGGAAAAAGCATATGAGGAAGGTGGAACTTTTGTGTTGACCAATGCCCCGATCGCGATGCGGATGGGTGAAATAAATAAACTGGCCGAAAAAACAAAATCAGAGATCATTCCTGCGGATGCTACAAACGTTGAAGAGCTCACCAGTCTTTTTATCAAATCGCAGGAAATACTGGGTGGTAAAATTGACTTTGTACTTCATTCGATCGGCATGAGTGTAAACATCCGGAAAAAGATACCGTATACGGAATCCAACTACGACTATTTTATGAAGGGTCTTGATGTTTCAGCTATGTCTTTACATAAAATGTTATCCGTTGCAAGAAAGCTTGATGCCATCAATGAATGGGGTAGCGTGGTGGCTTTGACGTACATGGCTGCACAAAGAACTTTTCCTTTTTATACGGATATGGCAGATATAAAGGCCATGCTCGAATCAATAGCCCGCAGTTTTGGTTATCATTATGGGGTGGAAAAAAAAGTAAGGATCAATACGGTGTCACAGTCGCCAACAAAAACAACTGCCGGTACCGGCATTAAAGGCTTTGGGGATTTTTTTGATTATGCCAATGCCATTGCGCCACTGGGAAATGCGACTGCCGAAGATTGCGCCAACTATTGTGTCACGCTGTTTTCTGATCTTACAAGAATGGTAACGATGCAAAATCTTTTTCACGATGGTGGTTATTCAACCACCGGTGTCAGCAATGCGGTAATGCAAAAATTAGGGGTAAGCGAATAATTGTTGAATAGAACTGAGTGTAAGAACGGGCCAGGCAACAGCGGCTTACTAGTGGTAACGATGCTGAGTTCATAAAAAAATAAAACCGCTTAATTACAGAAGCGGCTCCATTTCATAGAAGAAAAGAATGTATCTAAGTTCTCCGCATCGGCGGAGACACGGGTTTAATATTCATCCTCATTAAACATAAAATCTTCCTGGCTGGGATAATCGGGCCAGATGTCTTCTATACTTTCGTACACTTCGCCACCTTCATCTTCAAGTTCCTGCAAATTTTCTACAACTTCAATAGGAGCGCCGCTACGGATCGAATAGTCGATAAGTTCGTCCTTGGTAGCCGGCCAGGGCGCTTCTTCCAGATATGATGCTAACTCTAAGGTCCAGAACATTTTTTGGTTTTTTGTTTTTTAGGATTCGGTTTATAATACAACGCAAAACCTACCCCTCAAATTTTTCGCAAATGTAGCTTTAATAACGAATTTACCAAATCGGGGGTTGGCCAGGGGGTATAAATGGTTTCTTAAATTTTCTTCCCTCATTTGTGCTGCTTATTTTCGGGCTGGGTTTACTGCTATTGATTATCTAAATTTCAGAAAGGCTGCATGCTTACAGGTAAAAATATTTATAAACGCTATGGTTCACTGGAAGTGCTGCGCGGTGTGAATCTGGAAATTAAGAAAGCTGAGGTTGTTTCAATAGTGGGGCCATCGGGGTGTGGTAAAAGCACGTTACTTCATATCCTGGGTACGCTGGATAAGCCAGATATGGGAGAAATAATTATTAACAGTAAAAATCTTAGTGAGCTTTCGGGTAATAAGCTCGCTTCTTTCCGGAACAAACATATCGGTTTTGTGTTTCAGTTTCACCATTTGTTACCCGAGTTTACCGCCCTGGAAAATGTCTGCATCCCAGGTTGGTTAGCCGGGCGGGGAAAGGCTGAGGTTAAGAGCAAGGCCGGGGCATTACTAAACATGCTCGGTTTGGCTGAAAGAAACGAAAACAAGCCCAATCAACTTTCCGGCGGTGAACAGCAAAGGGTAGCTGTAGCCAGGGCATTGATCAACAATCCTGATATCGTCTTTGCCGATGAACCAACGGGAAATCTCGATAGCGCAAATGCCCAGGAACTCCATCAATTGTTCTTTGATCTTCGAAAAAAATTCAATCAAACCTTCCTGATCGTTACTCACAATGAAGAATTATCACAGTTAAGTGACCGGGTATTACATATGAAAGACGGAAAAATTGAGTAAATGTGCAAATGAGCTAATGGGCCAAATTTACCAATGATATTCTTTTTAACCTTTTTCGTTATAGCACCCTGTTTAGCTCTGGCAGCATTTGCCCTTTTGCATTTGCACTTTGGCACATTAAACCCGCGGCCTCCACGGAATTTCTTCAACATTCAGTTGGTGTCCGGCAAATCTGGCTAATACAAAAAGATAATCACTCAGCCGATTAAGATATTTTATGATCAGGTCTTCAACCTCCATTTTTTTCTTTTGCATTTTTACACAACAACGCTCAGCACGGCGACAAACCGTTCTGGCCACATGAAGTGATGATACAGCGATATGCCCGCCGGGAAGGATAAAGGATTTCATTACGGGTAAGACTTCATTCATCTTATCAATTTCTTTTTCCAGCAACTCGACATCGCTTTCATGCAAGTCGGGTATTTTCAGTTTGGTTTCTTTGCCGGGATCGCAGGCAAGCGCAGAGCCGATAGTAAAAAGCCTGTCTTGTATTTCGGCAAGAACGTTATTAATGCTGCTTGATTTCAAGTGATCCAGACATAAGCCAACGAAAGAATTCAATTCATCTACGGTGCCGTATGCTTCAATTCTCGGATCAGACTTGAATACTTTTGTGCCACCGATCAATGATGTCTTTCCTTTATCACCGGTTTTAGTGTAGATCTTGTTTGCCATGTCTTAGTGAGTATAAACTTTTGCATGTTCATTCCGGGCATCACTTTCTATTAGTCCATCTCTCAACCTGACAATGCGGCGGGCATGATTGGCAATATCAGTTTCATGGGTTACCAGAACAATCGTGTTTCCGGCAGAATGGATCCTGTCAAAAATCTCCATGATCTCGTAAGACGTTTTTGTATCCAGATTGCCGGTGGGCTCATCAGCAAGGATGATCGAAGGGTCATTTACCAGGGCCCTGGCAATGGCAACGCGTTGGCATTGCCCGCCACTGAGCTCATTGGGCTTATGATGGCTCCGGTCACTGAGGTTAACCAGCTCCATTACATGTTTGGCTTTTTCAGTTCTGCTTCTTTTTCCCATGCCGGAATAAACCAGAGGCAATGCAACATTTTCCAATGCCGTTAAACGAGGCAATAAATTGAATTGTTGGAATACAAATCCAATCTCTTTATTTCTTATTTCGGCCAGCTTATTATCTTCTGTTTTGCTGATGTCTTGGCCGTTTAAGATATACACCCCGGCAGTCGGTGTGTCGAGGCAGCCTATGATATTCATCAGCGTACTTTTCCCGGAACCGGAAGGACCCATCAGGGCCACATATTCGTTACGGAAGATATCAAGTTTGATACCTTTCAATACTTCCAGTTCCATGCGACCCATGTAATAGCTCTTGCGGATGTTCTCGAGATGGATAACACTGTTCATAAAATTGAGGTCCGAAGTCGAGGTCTG
>DASTIZ010000213.1:0-4765 GCA_035717045.1 Chitinophagaceae bacterium | reverse complement strand
ATTGTCCATGAAGTAGGTCATTGGTTGAATCTTCAACATTTATGGGGAGAAGGTTATTGTGGGGATGACAAGGTCGATGATACCCCAAAGCAAAGCACTTATACACCCGGATGCCCAAGCGGCTCCAGGGTATCTTGCAGTAATAGCCTGCCCGGAGATATGTACATGAATTACATGGATTTCACCAACGATGTTTGTATGAACATGTTTACGATCGGGCAAAGAAAAAGGGCAAGAGCGTTATTTGAACCTGGCGGGGCCCGGCAGTCGATTCTGTCTTCCCAAGGACTTAACATACCCCAGACTCAGCCCGCTGAAGTGCCGGATTATTATCCAAAATGGCTACATGTACAGGTGTATCCTAATCCTGCGACGACCGAGCTCAAACTGTTTTTCGAATACGATGCCAGATGGAAAGGAAGGACTCTGCAGATATTTGATATCACAGGAAGGCTTGTGATGAGTAAGATCATCAACTCGGGGATCGAAACAATTGACATCAGCCGGCTGCATCCAGGCACCTATTTTATCGATGCATGGAAAGAAGAAGAAAAATTGAGAGCGAAGTTCATCAAACTTTAAACCAGGATTTCAGGATTAAAAGGATTGTGAGGAGAGTCGGGATGTTTTTTATGGCGCACAGGGATTTCAATAATGCTTACTTTTTCATTTGATAAGTGCAATCGTCTAATTCTGGTTAGATAGACACATCTCAAAGAGACTCCGAATTCTCTTATCATGTAAAGGACATAAACCACGTTTCCTTATTTCCTCTCTAAGCCCCCAATCCCGAAAATCATGGTTCAAAGATGTATTGCCTCACCATATGCTACTTCAATGGCATCTTTCACGCTTTCACTGATCGTCGGATGCGGGTGAATGCTGTTCAGGACTTCCTGGTAGGTTGTTTCCAGTTTTCTGGCAGTCACTGTTTGTATAATTATTTCGGTGACATTATAACCGATCATGTGAGTTCCCAGCCATTCGCCATATTTCGCATCGAAGATAACTTTGATGAATCCTTCCGGGTGGCCGGCAGCAGAAGCTTTGCCACTCGCGCTTAACGGGAACTTTCCAACCTTCACTTCATAACCCGCGTCTTTCGCCTGTTTCTCCGTATAACCAACCGATGCGATCTCGGGATAACAATATGTACAACCGGGTACATTATTATAATCGAGCGGTTCAGGCTTATGATTATATTTCTTCTCGTTAAAACCAATATTCTCAACACAAATAATTCCTTCTTTGCTGGCAACATGAGCAAGTGCCTGCCCGGGAACGCAATCCCCAATCGCATAAATGCCCGGGACATTGGTTTGATAAAACTTATCAACCATGACCTTGCCTTTGTCAGTCTTGATACCGAGCTCTTCCAGGCCTATCCCTTCAATATTTGCTGAAATACCAACGGCACTTAATAAGATATCTGCCTCTATGGTTGTTTCTCCTTCCGGGGTTTTCACCCTGGCTTTCACGCCGGCACCAGAAGTATCAACAGACGTTACTTCGCTGCTTGTCATTACTGTAATGCCGTTCTTCTTAAAATTCTTTTCAAGTTCTTTGGAGACCTCTTCGTCTTCTAAGGGGACTGCTCTTGGTAAAAATTCAATGATGGTGACTTTTGTTCCGACGGCGTTATAAAAATATCCAAACTCAACGCCAATAGCACCGCTACCAACAACAATTATTGACTTTGGTTGTTTTGGTAAAGACATTGCCTCCCGATAACCAATGATCTTTTTCCCATCAAGTTTCATAGATGATAATTCGCGACTGCGGCCACCGGTTGCGATGATGATATATTTGGCTTCCACAGTCTTTTTAGAACCATCCTGCGCTGTTACTTCGATCTGTCCTTTCACTTTTAATTTACCAAAACCCATGTGTACATCGATTTTGTTCTTCTTCATCAGGAACTGAACACCCCGGCTCATTTTATCGGCCACACCCCGGCTCCGTTTGATGATGGCCTCAAAATTTGGAGTACCGCTGGCATCTACACCGAAGTCTTTTGCATGTTTGATATCCTCAATAACCTGGGCAGACTTTAGCAGCGCCTTTGTGGGGATACAACCCCAGTTTAAGCAAATACCGCCTAGCGTTTCTTTTTCAATTATTGCTGTTTTAAAACCCAGCTGTGCTGCCCTGATAGCGGCTACATAGCCGCCGGGACCGCTACCAAGAACTACTATATCGTAAGCCATGAGTTGAGTTTAGATTTTAGAATTGAGATTTCGGATTTGAGGTCATAAGAGTCATTTAAGCCATAGAAGTTATATAGGTCATTCTTTTATACCATTTGTTTGACTTGTTCCACTTGTATGACATATTTGACAATCTGACTTTCAAGGCTGCGAAGGTATTTGAAAACATGCAATCGGGCAAAAGCGGCAATGCTGATGTTCGCAGGCTTATAGAACCACTTAAATAAAAAAACACATACCATCTGCAAGCTTTGATATTTTAGCACTTAACTAATTTCAATGCGTCTTTTTTCTATCCTTGTTGCCATAAATTGTTGCTGGATTTCTTCTTTTAGTCAATCTGTGAATAACAAGCAAATACTGGTAAAAGTATTGACGGAAAACCGATCCTTTCTTCACGATGCAGGTAAATCTGTTAACTAATGACTCCTCTGCCATCCGGGTTTGCTTCTTATCACATCGATTCTAACAACAGCATCACATTCAGGTTTGGAAGAAGAATCGACAGGCCGCAATTTCAACACCTGAATCCTTTCCTCGTGACGATCAATAAATACACTTTTGAAGGGGGTAATCCATTTATCAGGCCGCCGTACACATGGAATGTTGAAATGATACATACATACCAGCAAATGTTGTCTACGGCTGTGTCGTACGGTTATCTGAATGACTATTTCTCGCAGATCTTTATAATTGATTCTAACAGCAGCAATGTAAATAAAAACATCATTATTTATACCAGGGGCAATGTGGGCAAATTTCATAATATCGGGCTTACCGCGAGTTTCCAATTACCCGTTACAAAATGGTGGAGTTTCACCAGCGTAGCTGTATACAATCATAAAATTATCAGTGGTGTGGTATGGACGCCGATAAAAGCCGTTGTTGACCGGTTTAATTTCAGTCTTAACAATCAATTCAGGTTTAAGAAAGGATGGGCAGCGGAGATAAGTGGGTATTATTTAACAAATAGCCAGATCGATCTGCAGGAATCGCTGACACGGCAAGGGGAGATAGGAGCGGGCATTTCAAAACAACCTGAGAAACCGGGTACTTTGAGGCTTAATGTCCGTGACATTTTCTATACGCAGAATTACTCCGGGTATTCGAAATTTCAGAATTCTGATGAGCCGTTCGAAGTAAAATGGGACTCCCGGGTGGTCAGGCTCACCTTTAACTGGCGGTTTGGAAAAGCAACGAGAGCGATAAAAAGATCGGGAGGCAGTTCAGAAGAAGAAACCAATCGGGTAGGCATAGGTAATTAGCACTATTTGCCATTGACAGTCATAGGATAAGCTGGCTTTCTATTTTCAATGGTTGGGTAAAAAAAACTCACAACCTCCCTCAAAAACTCCGATGATTCCCCTACCTTTGCCGTCCTAAATTTTAATTTCGTCATGGCAAGAGTATGTCAGGTTACCGGTAAAGTGCCCATTACGGGAAACAATGTTTCTCACTCAAATATCAAGAGTAAGCGCCGTTTTCTGCCCAACCTGCAGACAAAGCGGTTTTACCTGGCTGAAGAAGATAAATGGATCACTTTGAAGCTTTCAACTGAAGGTATCCGGACCATCAACAAGAATGGTCTTTACAATGTGATAAAAGAATTAAGAAAAAAGGGTCAACATATTTAGTTAATCGGTTAATTGGTTAATTAGTTAATCGAAAAATGGACTAATAAACCAATAAACCAATAAACCAATTAACATCAGACAATGGCAAAAAAGGGCAATCGTGTACAGGTAATATTGGAGTGTACCGAGCACAAGAACAGTGGTCAGCCGGGCACAAGCCGCTATATCACTACAAAAAATAAAAAGAACAACCCCGAAAGGTTGGAGTTGAAGAAATTTAACCCGATCCTGAAAAAGGTAACTGTTCATAAAGAAATTAAATAGTATTCAAATGTGCCAATATGCAAATTCGAAAATTGATTGGCACATTAGCACATTAGCAAATTGAATTCATATGGCAAAAGCAGCAAAGACCGCGATCAAGACAAAGGACCAGAAGGCAGCAGCTGAAGCAAAGAACTGGAGTAAAGTAATCAGGGCTGTTCGCAGTCCTAAAACCGGTGCTTACACTTTTAAAGAAGCAATCGTGCATAAGGATAAAGTGAAGGAGTTCCTGGCGCAAAAATAAAACCCCGCTCCGCCGGAGGCGGAGAGTCATGATATAGCTATCCGCCGAAGGCGGATAGCTTTTTGTTTTTTTATTTGAACTTTATTTGGTCCTGATGACTATCGGGATGTTATTTGTAATTTGATATTTTATAATCACTATGGGATTTTTAAATAAGCTGTTTGGAGCAAAAGAGAGAGAAAGTCTTGACCACGGCCTGCAAAAAACCAAGGAAGGATTTTTAACAAAGCTCACAAAAGCTGTTGCTGGTAAAGACACGGTTGATGAAGAAGTATTGGATGACCTGGAAGATGCGTTGGTAAGTGCAGATGTGGGAGTGGACACAACCATTGAGATCATTAAAAAAATTGAAGAAAGGGTTGCAAGAGATAAATACCTGAATACTTCTGAACTTAACATGATATTGCGTGACGAAA
>DASTIZ010000212.1:0-4137 GCA_035717045.1 Chitinophagaceae bacterium | reverse complement strand
AATATTTCCTTTTTTGATGAAGAAAGCAGAATACCAAGCAACATCATGGCAAAGCCAAAATGGGCCACAGATGGCCCGCTAAGCCTTAGATTTCCTTTTATCCCTATCCACAAATAGGCAAGATTGGCAATTATCGCAAACAGGCTGCATGCAATCGCGATCCACACAAAACTTAAATAGCCAATGCCGTATTTGTCATAATTGATATTGCCAAAATACAGGATCAGACCGGCTGCAACAGCGCTTATCAAAAAAGGCCAGCCGATCTTTTTCATGAAATATTGCTTGCTTGTTTCTTTGTACTTCAAATATTGCCCTATGGCCGTTAACACTCCAATAATAATTGCAATAAAAATCTGAATACGATTGTAAAAAAACTCAACATCGGGTGGTGGAGCGATGGACCAACCAAATACCTTGTTATAAACAGGTATTGAGGTTTGGGCTGTAATAATGATCGCCGAGATCAAAATGACGAGCGAGCCAATAAACATCCAGAATTCTCTTGACGAAGCGGCTTCTTCCTTTTTAATTGACGGGGTTAGTCCGTTCGTATTAACCAGGAACAAGATCAACGCCGCAATTGGAGAAGCAATGGCAAACGCGGGATGAACAAAAGCCATTAGTAAAAGCGATGCTAAGGCTATTCCTGACCATGTAAGCTTTTTAACTAAGCCATTTGATGATAAAATGGCCGGTAACCAGAAGAATATATAAAGGAAGAAATACAATTGTGCATTCATTCCAAGATCAGCAAACGAGTGAACAGAAGTTTCTCCTAAGATCCCACTTCGCGTAAGGAATGTTGAATACAGGATAAGGATGAATGTAAGAGCCATTAGAAAAAAAGAAGTTTGTAAAGACCGGCCCGTATGTTTGTAAATAAGTAATGTGTGAATGCCGGCAATCAATGTAAGCCAGGGAACCAGTGATGCATTTTCAACAGGATCCCACGCCCAGTAACCGCCAAAGCTTAATGACTCATACGCCCATGCGGCTCCCATCATGATTCCGACAGCCAGGATACACGCGGAAAATAAAGCCCATGGCAATGCCGGCCTCACCCAATCACCATAGTTTTTTGTCAGCAGGCCACCCATCGCAAAACAAAATGGAACGATGGTACCAGCAAATCCCAAAAACAAGATAGGCGGGTGAATTACCATCCAGTAATTCTGCAAGAGCATATTCAGACCGTTGCCGTCTTGAAACTGCGGCAGGTTGACATATGCGGGATTCTGGAAAATTGGCAATTGTGGCATTTGCTCCCTGAACAAGGCGAAGGGACTTGCACCGATCTTATTGCCGAAAAAGTAAATGCCAAGCATCATGGTTGCCAGGCAAACCTGAGCAAGCGAAAGCACGGTCATCACCGGCGCTTCCCATTTTTTTGCAGTAAAGATTAAAATGGCACCAAGTATAGCGTGCCACATTGCCCATAGAATAAAACTTCCCTCAGATGCACTCCATACTGCACTTAAGATATATTTTGGCTCCAGGTCATTCCCCGAATTCTTATAAACATACTGGTACTCGTAGCGGTGATTCGCAATCAGCGAATAAAGAATTATGAAGATACCAAGTATAGAAACCACATCGATGAAAAAAGAAATTCTTCCCATCTTTTTCCAGCGTTCCGCTTCAACGGGATTTGTTGTTCTTGCTGAAATGTAATAGGAAATGGTAGCGATAACCGAAGCAACAAACGAAAGGATAACAAGGAAATGACCGATCTGACCCGGCAAAAGGTGTTCGCCAATATAATCCATTGAAATTATTTAGTGGTTTTGTTCATGCTTTCCTCGATGCGATTCGGATCATCTGAGTATTTGGATGGACATTTCATCATGATGTTATTACATTCAAACTGGTCTCCTTTCATTATACCTTTCATGACAAGGCGGTCGCTGTGTTCAAGATTATCAGGCTTTGCATTGTTGTAAACAACTTTTACGGTGCCGCCCAGTGAATCAATGGCTGTAAAGCTCAGGTAATTTGGATTATTTACCTGGTCATATTCGATTGGCTTAGACTTATCAAGTTTGGCAACAATATGTACCACTTTACCTTGCATGCTCTTTGCATCAGCAATTGATTCGTAGGTGGTAAGGCCACCGCTTGATGGCATAAAACTGATTAATACAGCTATGGCAGCTACGATCAACACCAATAAGACGATATGTATTTTTTTCATTGCCCGGGTTTGCTTCGCAAAGATAGATTAAAATCGCTTTTCAGACATGAAGGTGGGTTTGATAATAATCAGAATCTGTACTGACAATACGCAGTATGCGGCAGTAATCCTTAATTATTAATTAATAATTATAGATTATTGTGGTGGGCCATCCAAAATCGGGGGTTAAATAGCCAAACTTTGAACGATTAGCGCCCGATTTCGAACTTCTCCTTACCTTGCACGCCTTTTTACGCCCTGTATGACAGACCTGTCGAAATTTGACCCCAATAGTGTAAGCAATCCTCACAATAATATTTTTGGGCTGCCTTTTACTGAAGAAGATGCAAGATTGGTGATTCTCCCCGTTCCCTGGGAAGTAACTGTCAGCTATGGCGCAGGAACCGCCCGTGCACCCGAACACGTGTTTTCCGCCAGTTTACAGGTCGATCTTTATGATCCGGATGTTCCCGAAGGCTGGAAGCAAGGCTTCTTTATGAGAAGCATTGACCGAAAGATCTTGTTAAAGAGCGATTATTTGCGCAAAGAAGCCGAACTTTTTATTGACTATATCTCCAAAGGAGATGCCGTTGAAGCCAACCAGTTCATGACAAAAACATTGAAAGATGTAAACGAAGGCAGCATTTTTTTAAATAAGTGGGTTCATGATCAGACCAGGTCATTGCTTGATAGAAATAAACTTGTCGGCATACTTGGTGGCGACCATAGTGTGTCGCTCGGCTATATGAAAGCTATTGCGGAAAAGTATGGCAATTTTGGTGTGCTGCAAATAGATGCACACTGCGACCTGCGACAGGCTTATATGGGTTTTGTGTATTCGCATGCCAGTATTATGTACAATGCACTTGAAGAAATTCCGCAACTGGAAAGATTAGTGCAAGTCGGAGTTCGGGACTACAGTGAATTAGAATGGGAATACATTTCTAACAGCAATTACAGGGTTATCCCCTATTTTGATCGCGAACTCAAGGAAAGATTGTATGAAGGACAAACATGGAAGTTTATAGCCGATGAGATCATTGAGAAACTTCCTGAAAAAGTGTATATCAGCTTTGATGTTGATGGGCTTGATCCAAAACTTTGTCCAAACTCCGGCACACCAGTCCAGGGCGGATTAGAAATAGAGCAGGTGTTTTATATTTTTAGTAAACTGAATAAAGCCGGCAAGAAAATAATTGGATTTGACTTGAATGAGACGGGTGTTGGGGAAAATGACTGGGATAGCAACGTAAGCTCAAGAATACTTTTTAAGCTTTGTAACCTGTTGATTGCTTCAAATTCGTGAATGGTAAGTGGTCAATGGTGATTGTGAATAATAAATATCCCACTTGTATTGGATGAATGATTTTGTAGTGTCGTCCCGGTTCAGTCAGGATACAGCCTTAATGCCATTCAGCAATGAAACAATTCGAATTGGTTTTGAAAAATGACAGGGAAAAGGCTTATAGAAGAATTAGCCATTTGCTCCTCATCATAAATCTTATCAGTATTGTTTTTGCAACCTACCTGAAAGACCAGACATATTGGGGCGCGCTGATCATTGCGATAATTGCTGCCGCTTTTGTTCTTGTTTCTTATTATTTCAAAAATAAGAATGTAGTAATAACACATAGTGCTGCCTTTTTTCTATTTTCTCTTGGTTGGCAAATCGCAGGCTATTGGGTTCCTGCCGCCCTCAATCTTGTTTTCCTGGTATTGAATGGAATTGCATCCAAAAAACCAGTGGTAACAATCAGCAAAGAGGAAATCACCTATCCTTCCTTTCCCAAAAAACAATTTCATTGGAAAGAATTGAACAATATTATACTTAAAGACGGCCTGCTATCAATAGACTTTAAAAACAACAAGCTGATCCAGCAACTAATTGATAACACGCATGCAGGAATTGATGAAAAAGAATTCAACAATTTCTGCGAGCAACAATTAAATAAATAGCGACTTTT
>DASTIZ010000211.1:0-11127 GCA_035717045.1 Chitinophagaceae bacterium | reverse complement strand
GAGTCATGATCGACCTGTGGCGGAGATGGTTTTAATTTTGCCGGATCTTGTTCTTTTTCGTCAACGTCAACCAAAGAGTTCTTAAATAACAGAGCTATATCAGTGGTTTCAAACTTTATAGAATTAAGACCCATGTATTGTATGCAATATTACAATTAAGTGTTAGTTTTTTTGTTTCTTTGCGTTCAAATGTAAACATTTATGATCGCAAGTATGGGCATAAAGATCACCAAAGCAGAAAGAAGCAAACTCCAGGATATTAATTTTGAAAATCTTCCGTTTGGAAAGTATTTTACCGACCACATGCTTGAAGCAGATTTCGAGCAGGGTGAGTGGAAGAATGTCGAAATAAAACCTTACCAGCCATTATTACTCTATCCTTCTGTTGTGGCCTTACATTATGGCCAGGCGATCTTTGAGGGCATCAAGGCTTATAAGAATCAAAATGGAGAGGCGTTTATTTTCAGGCCACAGGATAATTTCAAACGATTTAATGTTTCTGCTGAACGGATGCAAATGCCAATAATTCCGGAAGAAATTTTTTTGGGGGGCATGAGGCAGTTAATTGCTTTGGATAGGAATTGGATTCCTCAGAAGCATGACTATTCACTTTATATCCGCCCATTAATGTTTGCTTCCGATGAAGTGATAGGAGTCAGGCCGTCGGAAAATTATAAGTTCGTGATAATGCTTAGCCCAACGGGTCCATATTATAGTTCACCAATGCGGATTTATGTGGAGGAAAAATATGTAAGAGCCGTTGAGGGCGGTGTGGGTTATGCCAAGACAGCGGGTAACTACGCGGCAGCAATGTACGCAACCGCACAGGCCAAAAAACTAGGCTATGACCAGGTATTATGGACCGACGCCTTTCAACATAAATACGTGCATGAATGCGGCACGATGAATGTCTTTTTTATCGTTGGCGATAAGGCTTTGACGCCTGACCTTGAAAGCGGGACCATACTTGACGGGGTAACCAGGGCAAGTGTGATCACGTTATTGAAGGATATGGGCTATCAGGTTGAGGAAAGACCCGTTAATATTGATGAAATTATCGGGGCTTATAAATCCGGGGCCCGTTTAGAAATCTTCGGTGCAGGTACAGCCGCTACGATCTCTCCAATAAAAGAGCTTAAGTACAAAGATTTTGTTATGCATTTTGATGTTGAAAAATGGAAAGCTGCACCGTCTATTAAAGCCACCCTGACTGAGATCAGGGAAGGTCTCCGCGACGATATTTACAATTGGATGTGGAAAGTGTAAAAGGTTAAATTCCAAATGCCAAATGCGAAAGGTACACCTCGGTAGTGCCTCTGATTTTTTGTGTTTTGGAATGGGTAAAAAGTTTGGAATTTGGATTTTGATATTTGGTATTTACGCGGTTGCCCGTTACCTTTGCCCCCCTTCGGGAAATAAACCCCGGAACAAATTAAAAGGTCTGGAATGCCTACAATTCAACAGTTAGTCCGCAAAGGAAGAGAGATCATTAAAGCTAAAAGCAAATCAAGAGCATTAGATAGTTGTCCTCAGCGCCGTGGCGTGTGTACAAGGGTGTATACAACTACTCCAAAAAAACCTAACTCGGCTCTTAGGAAGGTTGCCAAAGTTCGTTTGACAAATAAAATAGAAGTTATCGCTTATATTCCTGGTGAAGGTCACAATTTACAGGAACACTCAATCGTATTGATTCGCGGTGGTCGTGTGAAAGATCTTCCCGGAGTACGTTATCATATCGTTCGTGGTTCTCTGGATACTGCAGGTGTAAAAGACCGGAAGAAAAGCCGTTCTAAATACGGAACCAAAAGAGAAAAAGCAACAAAGAAATAAACACGGATTACTTGGATTAATAAATGGATTTCACTGATTAAAAATCCGAGAGATCCCCGATAAAAAATAATCAGAGATGCGTAAAGCACAAGCAAAAAAATTACCCTTAGCACCCGATCCAAAGTTTAATGACAAGCTCGTTACCCGGTTTGTGAACAATATCATGTGGAACGGCAAAAAGAGTACTTCTTTCAATACATTTTATAATGCGCTTGAAAAAGTCGGGAAGCAAACAGGTGAAGAAGGATATGATGTTTGGAAAAAAGCACTGGCAAACGTGACCCCATCTGTTGAGGTTCGCAGCCGTCGTATAGGGGGCGCAACTTTCCAGATCCCCACCGAGGTTCGTCCTGACAGGAAGATCTCGCTGAGCATGAAATGGCTGATTCGGTATAGCCGGGAAAGAAACGGACGCAGCATGTCTGATAAGCTGGCTGCTGAGATCGTAGCGGCCGCAAAAGGTGAAGGATCTGCTTTTAAGAAGAAAGAGGATACGCATCGGATGGCTGAGGCCAACAAAGCATTTGCCCACTTCAAAGTATAAGTGTGAAAAATTGACTGATACAAGAAGCCATCCAGAAAAAGGGTGGCTTTAATTTTTACGTCGCTTTGTAGCGTCGTTAACTAGCTGATTGTTAGGAAAACTATCTGGAAAACTTCGTTCTTGCAATGCTTGATTCATGGGTTTTTATTCCTACTTTTGCGCCTCCAAATTACAAAGGGAAAAATCACATGGCAGACTTAAAATTTCAAAGAAACTTTGGTATTGCAGCTCATATTGATGCCGGCAAGACTACCACAACAGAACGTATCCTTCGCTACACGGGTATGATCCATAAGATCGGCGAGGTACACGAAGGTGCGGCTACTACAGACTGGATGGAGCAGGAAAAAGAGAGAGGCATCACAATTACTTCGGCCGCTGTTAGCTGTAAATGGAATTTCCCTACCGATAAAGGAAAGAATACGCCTAATACAAAACAGTATTATTTTAATATCATTGATACTCCCGGGCACGTTGACTTCACTGTTGAAGTGGAACGTTCCATGAGGGTCCTTGATGGTTTGATCGCTTTGTTTTCCGCAGTTGATGGTGTAGAACCCCAATCAGAAACTGTTTGGCGCCAGGCAAACCGTTACAATGTACCCCGTATCGGATTTGTTAATAAAATGGACCGCGCGGGCGCTGACTTTTTAAAAGTTGTTAAGCAGGTTCGTGAGATGCTTGGTTCCAAAGCTGTGCCCTTACAATTACCAATTGGCGCTGAAGATGATTTCAAAGGCGTTGTTGATCTGATAAGAATGAAAGGTGTTATCTGGCATATGGAAACAGAAGGAATGACTTTCGATGAGATCGACATTCCTGCTGATATGATTGATGAGGCAAAAGAGTGGAGAGCGCAATTAGTAGAGGCAGTTGCAGAATACGATGATAAGCTATTGGAAAAATTCTTCGACAACCCGGATTCTATCAGTGAAGATGAAATTCATGAGGCAGTTCGCAAAGCAACGATCGATATGACGATTGTTCCGATGCTTTGTGGGTCTTCATTTAAAAATAAAGGCGTGCAAACTGCTCTTGATGCGGTTTGTCGGTACCTGCCTTCACCGGTTGACGTGGAAGGGATCAAAGGGACCGATCCTAATACGGGGAAAGAGCTGGTTCGTAAGCCGGAGGCAAAAGAACCATTCGCCGCTCTTGCATTCAAGATCATGACCGATCCGTTTGTAGGTCGTTTGGCATTCTTTCGTTGTTATTCCGGTCATCTGGATGCAGGCTCGTATGTATTGAATGTAAGAAGCGGGAAGAAAGAGCGTATTAGCCGTATCATGAAGATGTTTGCCAACAAGCAAAACCCGATCGAATTCATCGAAGCTGGTGATATTGCTGCGGCAGTAGGGTTTAAAGAAATAAAGACCGGAGATACGTTGTGTGATGAAAATCATCCGATCGTTCTTGAAAATATGTTCATACCGGAACCGGTAATTTCTTTGGCGGTTGAACCAAAAACGCAAGCTGACGTTGATAAGATGGGTATGGCAATTGCAAAATTGATTGAAGAAGATCCTACACTTCGTGTAAAAACCGATGAAGAGACAGGTCAAACAGTTCTTTCAGGAATGGGTGAATTGCATCTGGAGATCATAGTTGACAGGATGAAGCGGGAGTTTAAGGTGGAAGTGAACCAGGGTGCACCGCAGGTGGCGTATAAGGAAGCGTTCCAGGCTACGATTGAACATCGTGAAACCTTGAAGAAACAAACCGGTGGTCGCGGTAAGTTCGCGGATATTGTTTTTGAATTCGGCCCTGCTGATGCAGAATGGAAAACTGAAAATCCTGATAAGAAATTCCAGTTCATCAATGATCTCTTCGGGGGTTCTATTCCGCGTGAATATGTTCCGGCAATACAAAAAGGTTTTGAGCAGGCGATGACAAATGGCGTTCTTGCCAATTATCCTGTTGATAATATGAAGGTGCGTGTATTTGATGGAAGCTTCCATGCTGTCGACTCCGATTCAATGTCCTTTGAATTGTGTGCCAAAGCAGGTTTCCGTGAGGCAGCCAGAAAGGCAAAGCCTGTTTTACTTGAGCCGATCATGAAAGTGGAGGTGGTGACTCCGGATCAATATATGGGAGATGTGACGGGTGACTTGAACAGAAGAAGAGGTATGCTGGAAGGAATGGATAGTCGTGCTGGTGCCCAGGTTATCAAGGCAAAAGTTCCGCTGAGTGAAATGTTCGGATATGTTACCCAACTTCGTTCATTAAGTTCTGGTCGTGCATCATCAACGATGGAATTCAGTCATTATTCCCCTGCACCTTCGGGTATCGCTGAAGAAGTGATAGCAAAGGTGAAAGGGAAAGTAAATGCCTAATTATAGTTAAATGATAAAGTTAACCCGGCAGATCAGGCCGGGTTTTTTGTTAGTCGTAGAATTACCTGTATCGAATTTTTCCGATATAAGATTAAGACCAGATTAATAAGATACAACATTATTGTAAAACATTTTTTCTGTGATATCTTCAGTTTTATGAACATTAAATGAAAGACCCGACGGGTCTTTTTTACTTTGGCACTAATCTTGATTTTATTGGCGTACCGTTAAAACCGCATAAAATGAAAACAAGAACTCTGGTTTATTTATTTACCCTCGTGATAACTTCAATAATTGTAGTTGCTTCATGCAAGAAAGACAGTGTGGGTGATGGCAATGCCCGGTTACAGGTTTATTTAACAGATGATCCGGGTGATTACGAAGCAGTTTATATTGATGTAAAAGATGTTCAGATCAACATTACCGACAATCCCACAGAAGGTTGGCAAAGCCTCCAGGGCGTAAAGGCTGCTGCTTATGATTTGCTGAAATTAGTCAATGATGATGATACACTGCTTGCCGATGCGTTCATTCCTTCTGGCAGGCTTCATCAATTGAGATTGGTACTGGGTACAGAGAATTATGTAAAGATCCAGGGCACTTCGCAGTTGATAAAATTGGAGACTCCGAGTGCTCAGCAAAGCGGGTTAAAATTAAATATTCAACAGGATATCCAGGACGGGATACTTTATACGATCACGCTTGATTTTGATGTGCAGAAGTCAATTGTAAAAACAGGTAATAACAAATATATGCTGAAGCCTACCATCAGGACGATCCTGAACGCAGTAGGGGGAAGCATTAGCGGTGTTGTAATTCCTAAAACCTTTCAAACTGTTGTTCAGGCAGTGCAGGGTACCGATACGATTGCCAGTACGTTTACAGATTCCGATGGAGGTTATTTGATCAGGGGATTGCAGGCAGGTTCATATGATGTGTTTTATAAACCATCTGATGTTCTCTACAAAGATTCACTAAGAAAAAGTATCACTGTTCAGTTTAATACAGTTACCCGGGTCGATACTACTTTCCTTACACAATAAATTGAGCTATGAAAATTAATTAGCCATTTCGACTAAGTCGGGATGGCTTTTTAATGCTTAAATAATTGCTTTCCTGATCCTGATTAATCTCTCTAACAGTGAAGCAAGCAGATCAAGCTTTAGCATATTGGCGCCATCGCTTTTTGCAGCTGCTGGGTTAGGATGCGTTTCAATGAATAACCCATCAGCGCCGGTAGCGATCGCTGCTTTGGCAATAGTTTCTATCATTTGGGGATTTCCACCTGTTATACCTGCCGCCTGGTTTGGCTGTTGCAGGCTATGTGTACAGTCCATCACAACCGGTACACCATGCGAACGCATGATCGGAATGTTCCTGTAATCAACAACAAGATCCTGGTAGCCGAATGTGGTTCCTCTTTCCGTAAGGACCACTTTATCATTACCTGCGTTTCTGATCTTATCAACAGCAAATTTCATGGCATCACCGCTCACAAATTGACCTTTCTTTACATTAACGATCTTTCCGGTTTTTGCTGCAGCTTCCAATAGATCTGTTTGCCGGCATAGAAAGGCAGGTATTTGTAAAATGTCAACATGCTGTGCGGCCAGTACGGCTTCTTCTTTTGCGTGGATATCTGTAGTGGCTGGCAGGAGCAATTTTTTCTTGACATGGTTAATCATTCCCAGTGCAAGATCGTCTCCAATACCAGTAAATGATGAACTGCTTGTACGATTTGCTTTTCGATAGGATGCTTTGAAGATATAGGGTATTCCGAGGTTTTTACAGACTGAATACGCTTTGTCGGCAACTTCCATGATCAATTCTTCGTTTTCCACTACACAGGGGCCCGCTATCAGGAAGAAATTTTTTTCATCGTAGGATTGGTTGGCAAACAAATCTTTCAGGAATTTTTCCATAGCGGCAAAGGTAAGTCTCCGCAACTATCGAACGTCCCGAAGGATGCATGTTTGTCATGCAATTATTATGCAAGATGTACCTGAACACGGTAGTGATTACCAGTTACTAAACTATAAATTCATTTTATAAAGCTTATTATCAATGACCGCATAGATTTCATCATTTACTGATGCGACTGAAGTAAAAGCACCTGAGGGTATTAAATCGGGCGGCAAGATGCCGATCGACCACACTCCAGTTTGTATATTATATATATCGAACTTATTTTCTTGTATGCCGGAAAAGCCTCGTGCATAGGCAAAGAATAACAGCTTATCATCTTTTTGTATGGCAGTCCTGCCACCCCCATACATGGGTTGGAACAGGCATGAACTGGAACTGTTCATGGTATTTACATTCAGCTCTTCAACATGGAAAGTAGCAGCATAATTTACTTCACCCCCTGCGAGTAAAACCTTTTCATTAACGTTGATTGCTGCAAAACTGCCTTTATTTACTTGCATGGCGCTGACTGACCACTGGCCGGTATTGACATCATATATATCGATGGATGCAGTTGGGGTTGTTGCTGAGTAGCCCAACATCGACCCGGCTCCAAATTGTGTATATCCGCCACAAAAAAGAACCTTGTTTTGAGCGGTCACAGCAGCTCCTACTATTCTCGCACCAGCGGGAAGTGATGAGGATGACCAGGAACCTGTTTCCAAATCATAAATGTCAACTTTATTTGATAATACATAATCGTTTTTCTGACCACCTGCGAAGAAAATCTTACTTCCGGAAACAACGGCCTGGCAATCGCCTCTTGACTCGCTCAGGTTAGTAACCGACCAGGTATTGGTTGCCATGTCGTAAATATCAACTACTGAGATAGCATTAAAACTACTATCCAGTCCGCCGGCAAAAAAAACTTTGCCATCTGTCGCAATAGTTGCTACACCTGATCTGGCCTGGCTTGCCTGGATGATCGTCCAATTCTGTGTAATTCGATCATACACATGAATATTTTTGCTGTAAGTGCCGGTAAAGTTGTTGAACCATGCAGGCATGAAAAGCTTATTTCCTGCGGCAATTATTTCGGAGACTTGAATATTCCCGGGCAGCTCAGATAAAAGTGTTAATGAAACAGGAAATTCTGATCGATCGGGCTGGCAATAAGGAGGAATAGAAACTGTAATATCAGTCGTGTCAAGATCTGATCCATGAGTATTCCAGACTTCTAACTCAAAGGAATAAGTACCTGGAGTATTGATACTATAAACCCTGCACTCTTTCTGCCCGGCATTTTGAAGAAAGCCATTCACAGGACCAGCTATTTGTCTCCAGTAAAACTGCATAGACATACCGCTTGAATCATGAGAGCCAGACCCGTTGAGTGATGCGGTTCCAGAATAATAAGTAAGTATCATAATCGTTTGATCCGGGCCTGCGTCAGCAACTGGTGGTTTATTCGTGCTTCCGCTGCCGCCACCGGGTGGGGTTATAACCGCTTGCTTCTTACAAGCAATGCTTAGTAGCATCGCAACCAGGATGACGATCGGAAGATATATTTTACTCTTCATGTCAGGAAAGTTTATTATGGCCAATGGATTTCTACCGGAATAAAACTAAATCACAAAAGAGATTCGTTTTAATTTTTGCGACCAGGCAACGTTGAACAGAGGCAGAATGCATTCGCCTGCGACAAATGAGACTATTTTTTTGCCCAGAAGTAATCATTGGCTAATGAAACAAATCAAAACGATCATAACAAGGAAGGAGCAGCAGCAATTACTCAGTATCCGACAAGTGCCGTCCCTAGTTCAAAAAATAGGGCCTTCTTGAAAAAGAAAGCCCGTCTTCATTGCTTGTGCGTTTAAGGAGACTCTGCAATACGACTGGTTGCCTGATTGCGTTAGTCACCTTAAAACCATTTGATCCAACGCTATATAATGACGGTTGTTATCTTGATTTTTCCAAATGTTGTACCGTGTAGGGTAATAAGTATTCGTAGGATCAAAGAACTGGGGCTGCCGGATAGCTTGATGAGCCGCCGTTCCTCCCATTAAGAATGCAAGTGAGGCCATAGGCTCAAGGAAATTAACTTTCCCATCATATGAGCCGTATATAAATGTGTGCGTAAAAGCCCGGCCATTGAATTCAGGAGATAACACATCCATCCAGTGTGCACCCATTTGCGCTTCGCCGGCAGGACCTTTGACATATGCAGGAGGAAGATAGCCACCCGGAGGATTATTATTAAAAGCAGTCATTGCCTGGGAATATGTTGGAATGGCTAATCGGTCTGCCAGTGACATTTTATAAAAATGAAAATCAAAATGAGGAATGGAGTAAATACCGGGCGGTGGGTGACCAGCGGCCATAAATCCCATGGTAAGATGATCAAACGGCAACAGGGCTTTTGCTTTCTGATGCAAGACTAATAACACTTCATGACCATGAGTTTCATCATTACCATGTATATGCTGCTGATCGAGAACTCCATCTGTAAACTCGATCCCAATACCAAGTGGCGTGTTGTCATGAGCAATATTGACCCAACTGCGTACATGACCGTTGCCAAACTGTACTGTTGGCCCGTAACAGGTATTGTATTGATCTTTTTGTGAATTACGGGCAATAGAATTTTCCTCAGCAGGTATGACTATTTTTTCCTGGGTTGTAAGTTCGTCTTTGAATGATTCGTGATTATTTTTGTGGCATGCAGATAACAATATTCCTGCTGCCATTATAGCAATCAGCTTTTTCATTTTCATTCAGTTTTAGTAGTTAAAATTTTAATCCAAATATTTTTTCCTTACAGCATGAGTGAATACATAGCTCGCAATTTGCTTTTCCAATTTTCAGAGGTTTAATGTACAAAAACCGCATTGGCTGTATTAAGACCAGAAATGCTATATCCTGCACCATTTTTCCAAAGCATGGCATTGCTTCCATTATAGCCTGCCACATACACATTATTGCTAGATACAAATACTGAATGAGCACCAGCATCTGCAAGTTGAAGGATTTGAGATTGCCCGTTTTTCCAAAGTATGGCGTCTGAGCAGCCGCCAACAGCACAAGGATACCTGGTACCTGCTACATAAACATCGCTACCAGATACGAATACAGAATAAGCTTCTGCAAACTGGTCCCCACTGCTGAAGTTTTGCTCCTCACCGTTTTTCCAAAGTTTGGCAAATTCTCCAGCATACCATGACCCTGCTACATAAACATCGCTACCGGATACGAATACTGAATAGGCAGAAGATTCACCACCCACAAGGTTTTGTGCCATTCCGTTTTTCCAAAGTATAGGCCGGCCATAATATGTCCACGGTCCCCCGTCAAATCCTACTACGTACACGTCACTGTTGGCTACATATACAGAGTTGGCCATGACATTATTTTGTCCATCACTAAGAGCTTGCCCCACTCCATTTTTCCAAAGTTTAGCTACACTCATGCCGCTCGCATTTACTTCCCACCCGGCTACGTATACATCGGTACCAGATACAAATACAGACCTGGCTACGGCATCATATTGCCCATTGCTAAGATTTTGCGACACGCCATTTTTCCAGAGTTTAGCTACACTCTTGCCACTCGCATTTCTTTCGTATCCTGCCACATATATATCGTTACCTGACACGAACACAGAAAGGGCATCGGCATCATATTGTCCATCACTCAGGTCCTGCAGAATGTTTTCTCTCCAAATCCTGGCTACCATTTTGCCACTTGCATTCCAGCCCCAGCCTGCCATATATACATTGCTATTGTTGGGATTGAATATCGGAGGTAGCACTGTTACTTGCACCGTATCCTTAGACAAGAGGCCTGCATTATCTGTTACTTTCAATTCAAACTGATAAATGCCCTGTAATAGATATGATACTTGTGTTTGGACAGTACTTGCATTTACAATAATGAATGATGAAGGCCCTGATATCTTTGTCCATGCCCAAACTGTTATACTTCCATCCGGATCTTTGGAAGCAGAACCATCCAATAAAATGCTATCGGTCGGTAGAGTCACAGTTTGGTCGGTTCCTGCTAAAGCAATGGGTGCTTTATTAGTATTACCTGTTGGCTGATCTGTTTGACAACCTTCACATGATGTTTCTTTTTTGCAGGAATAAAAAGGAAGTCCCGCAATCAGTAAGGTCAATGCCAGTATTTGAAATAAACGTTTCATATTTCTGAGTTTTAAATGACTGCTGTGAAAGATGGCTAACATGTAGCTTCAATCATTTACTTATTCTTCCCTGAAAGCATGTGTAAATACATAAGCTGCAATTTGTCTTCCCATTTCTTCACCGTCTAGAACAGATTTCCTGAAATCCCAACCGCTATAAATCATGCTGAGTGAATTATCCCTTGCAGCTTGGGAGAAACTTGAAAAATGAAATGATGGTTTCGGTTCAGTTACGGCTGGATTGTTTGTTGTAGTAGTAATATCTATCGAAGTTTGATCAGTCCCAAAAAACAATCGCAATATCTCTGCGGTCGCAC
>DASTIZ010000210.1:0-3784 GCA_035717045.1 Chitinophagaceae bacterium | reverse complement strand
CCCTTTTTCCTATCTCCTGGTTAATTATTTATTTCATATCGCCAATACATTGCTTGTATTTTATTTTATTTGGAATATCTCAGGTAATAATAAAATTGTCGCTGCTTTCGTTGCGCTTGTATTTGGGGTTCATCCTATGCACGTGGAATCGGTAGCGTGGGTGGCAGAAAGAAAGGATGTACTCTATACGTTTTTTTTCCTGCTTTCACTGATCCAGTATTGGTGTTACCTGGTAAACGGGAAAAACAAAAACTTGTGGATCTGCCTGGTTTTTTTCATTTTGTCATTATTATCAAAGCCGGCGGCGGTTATCCTGCCCCTTGTTTTGTTACTGCTTGATTATTGGAAGGGGCGTTCGTTTAGCGGCAAAGTGATTGTTGAAAAAATCCCGTTTCTTATCTTGTCACTCATATTTGGAGTCTTAACCGTAATGATCCAATCAAAGTCTGCCATGGTCGGACTGCATGTGTTTTCAATTACTGACCGTTTGCTCTTTGGTTGTTATACATTGATGACCTATTTCTATCGTTTTTTTGTTCCATACCCATTATCTGCTTTTCACCCTTTCCCAATGACTAATCACCCGGGGACTGCTATCCTGTTATCCCCAATATTTGTTGTTGTCTTGCTGGTGGCTTTTTGGTTCTTTAGAAAGAATAAAGTTTTTGTCTTCGGTATGTTGTTTTTTGTAGTTAATCTCCTGCTTGTTCTCCAGGTTCTTTCCATAGGCTTAACCATCGTATCGGAAAGGTATACGTATGTTCCCTACATTGGCATTGCGTTTATGGTTGCCATGTTTGCCACCCAGGTAAAATTCATTCCTCCAAAATGGATCATTGGCATAGGTACCCTGTTTATCCTGGTTATGGGCGTGATGGCTTTTCAGCGCACAAAGGTTTGGAAGAATAGCGGCACGCTTTGGACAAATGCATTGAAGTATACCCCCCGGGCACCCTATGCAAGAACTAACAGGGCAAACTATCTTTCAAAACTCGCTCTACGGCCTGAGCAAAAACCTTTTGCGGATAGCATTTATAAGGTTGCGATGGAAGACTGCAGAATAGCCCTAACAATGTGGCCCAATCATGCACCTGCATTTGAATACAGGGCCTTAATGCATTTGGATAGGGGAGAAGCCCAGGAAGCGTTAGCCGATGCCAATCAACTCGTCAGGCTGAAGCCGGACTACCGGTTGGCCTACGATATAAGAGGAACAGCTCATTTCAAAACGGGTCAAACTGAAAAGGCATTGGAGGATTATAGAAAGTGTGTACAGCTTAGCCCTACCGATCACCGGTCTTTTTACAATATTGGATTGATCTTGTATTCTTTTAAGAGATATGACGAGGCAATAAATAATCTTACCACGGCTATCAATATTCATCCATTGGGGAACTACTATGTGTACAGGGCACTTTGTTACCAAAAGATCGGCGACCTGAATAAAGCAAGAGCTGATGCGTCGAGTGCAAGACAAAAGAATGGAAATATTCCGGATGAGCTTAAACCACTCCTTCAATAGTAAGTAGTTTAATGAGTAATAAAGTCTCTATAAAAACGAAGGCTAAAACCAAAGTTGTTCCTAAAAAAGAACAGAGGTCTTTGTCTCCTGACAAGACAATTTTTCCCTGGCTGATTCCTGTATTGCTTATCACAGCCGCCAGTTTCTTCCCGATGCTTGCCAACGGGTTTACAAACTGGGATGATGAATTATATGTAACTCAAAATCCTTTATTAAAGGGACCCGATTGGGGGGCTATGTTCACCCAGGCTGCTGCTTCCAATTACCATCCCCTAACAATGGTATCCTTTGGGATCAATTATGTTCTCAGTGGTTTTGATCCCTTTTCCTATCACTTTGTAAATTGGCTGTTGCATATTCTTAACACAGCATTGGTTTTTGTTTTTATTTACAAAATTTCAGGGAAGAAGAATTTTGTGGCTGCTTTTACGGCTATTATATTCGGAGTACATCCCATGCATGTAGAATCGGTAGCATGGATATCGGAAAGAAAAGATGTGCTATATGCTTTCTTTTTCCTGGTAGCTCTCCTTCAATATTGGCGTTTTCTTGAAACGGGCAAACGTTCCGGCTATGTTTTTTGCCTCGTGTTTTTTGTTCTTTCTCTTTTGTCTAAACCCGCAGCCATTATTTTGCCGCTTGTTTTGCTTCTGCTTGATTACTGGAAAGAACGCCCGCTGAAATGGAAACTGGTCACTGAAAAGATCCCCTTTTTTCTTTTGTCAGTAGTGTTTGGTATTATCACCGTGAAGGTGCAATCCGCAGATGCGATTGCCGGATTTGATATCTGGCCCTTGTGGACACGGTTCTTTTTTGCCTGTTACACTATTATGATCTATGCGATACGATTTATCTTTCCGTATCCCCTGTCTGCATTTCACCCTTATCCTCCACTCGATTCCCTGGGATTGTCGGTTTATTTATCACCTCTCTTTATGATAGCTTTATTGGCGCTCTTGTGGTTAAAAAGAAGAGACAGATTGTTTGTGTTTTCCATACTGTTCTTTGTTGTTAATCTTTTATTGGTCATCCAGCTGGTTTCAATCGGGTTGACGATCGTTTCTGAAAGATACACTTACATACCTTATATCGGGCTGGCTTTCTTAGCCGCGATGTTGCTTAACAGGTATCTGATTTCTTCAAAAGCGAAATTGATCAGGGCAACTCCATTTGTGATAGGGCTCATTTTTGGGGTCATTACCTTTCAAAGGACCAAAGTCTGGAAAGATGGCGATACGTTATGGGCCGATGTGATAAAACATTATCCTGACGCGGCTACGCCACGATCAAATCATGCAAATTACCTGAAAGCAATGGCAGGCAAGCCGGAAAACCTGGCCAGGCAAAATGAATTGCTGCAGCTGGCGTTGAGTGAATCAGATGCGGCGATTAAATTAAAGCCAACGCATGCAAAAGCTTATGAGAATCGTCAGAATATTTATTTATTACTTAAAAAGGACTCGTTGGCGCTGGCTGATGCCGATATGTTGTTAAGATTGGAACCGCAGAATAGTCACGCTTACTATACAAAAGGTGTTGTTTATATGCGATCCAACCGGCCCGATAGTGCCCTGGCAAATTTCGACAAAAGTCTTGCGATCAATCCGAATGCTGACAATGTTCTCAATAACAGGGGCAGTTTACTATTCAATAGATTTCAACGGTATAACGAAGCAATTGCCGATTTTACAAAAGCAATTGCGATCAATCCGCAAGGTGAATATTTCTATCATCGTTCACTTTGTTATTATAAGCTGGGGGATGTGGCTAAGGCGCGTGCCGATGCTTTGTTCGCCGAACAGAAAGGAGTTATTTTGCCGGAATCCTATAAACCCATCCTCCAATCAAAATAGTCATGACTCATCATGTACAATGAAAATCGTTCTTAATGAGTAAGAAGAAGAAAACAGGATATGCCAGGCCACAAACTCAAAAACCTTTGGAGCGGAGGTCACAACGCCCGAAAGAAAAAAACATTTCATTACTACCGTGGCTGCTTCCAATACTGGTCATCACCGGTATCTGTTTTATACCCATGTTAGGTAACCAGCTTACCAATTGGGACGATGAATACTATGTTGTACAGAATAATTTATTGCGCGGGCCCGACTGGGCGGGTATTTTTGACGTTAACAGACCTGTTGTTTCAAATTATCATCCGATCACTGTATCATCACTGGCCCTGAATTACATGATGACACAGCTTGATCCATCCTCTTATTTGATCACAAACCTGTTGCTTCATCTTACGAATACGGGTCT